>NZ_JAVRCE010000132.1:0-3198 GCF_034530915.1 Nostoc sp. DedQUE09 | reverse complement strand
TATCCGGTTTGTGCGCCAGCATTCTCAATTAAAATTTGCATCAGCGATCGCAGCAGTTGCTTCAGTTCAATTTCACGAGAAATCGCCTGTGAAGCTTTCATCACTGCTGCTAAATCGAAAGCAGTATGGAAGGGATTAGAGATAGTTTCAGCAGTAATAGGAATTACCACGGGTTTTGATTACAGTTCGATGACCATATCTGATGATGTTGTAAAACAAACAGAGCAGTGTTTTAAAAACATTAATGCTGCACTAACAGAGGCAGGACTGGTAATCCAGAATTAATCTATACAAATCTAGTTACGTAGATTTGTATAGATTAGTTGAGTGAATTAACCAGCAGGAGTTACAAAAATATTGGTTGCACTAAAAGCTAAACCTGGAGAAAGCTGTGCAAATTGGAATTGAGCCATTCCACCAGCTCCATCGTAATCAAAAGAGAGAATTCCTGTACTATTGTTGTAGATAAATCGGTCATTATAATCGATCGCTTGCGAACCTATTACAAAGCAATCGCTGCTGAGAGTACCCCAAGCTAATCCAGAGCCAAATGGGGAGCTAAAGTATATTGTATTTTCTGACACATTGAAATCTTGAATAGTATCAATACCAGCATCTGCTCTATAGTAGAACTTAAAAGAGTCCAGTCCGCTTCCTCCAGTTAGAGTATCATTGCCACCTTGACCTTCAAGGTAATCGTTCCCTGCTCCGCCAACAAGTTGGTCATTACCACTTTGCCCATAAAGATCGCCATAAAGATTATCGTTGCCATCTCCTCCATCGAGATAGTCGTTGCCCAGGGCGAACGCATCTTATTTACTAATAAAAACTAAAAAAGATTTGAAAATGACATAGATAATCCTACAAGTTGCTACAATTATAAATAAAATAAGTTCCTAAAATTTCAACAATATAGATTAGCTTATCTCTCAAGCAATCACTATATATTAATACTAAAAAAAACTCATTTAGCGGTACAGAAAAGTATGCTTTTCTTCCAAACAAATGAAACTTCCACGTAAAAATTTCAATTCAAGTTTTGATATACTATTTTAAACTAACCCTAAAACTCTTGCTAAATAGTTATCATCCATTGCGGCAAGAAACTGTTTGTTTTTTATTCCACGTTTAACACACTTCTCCTTCGTTAAAAGATTGACTGCAATTTGTCGTAATAGTGCGCAATTCTGCGGAGCATTATCTTTTCCCCTACGACAGTCATCTTCTCTTAAAGCGACATCCAATATCCAATGCAATAAATTTTCAATTCCCCAATGACTGCGAACAGAATTAGCAAACTGTTTAGCATTGTTCTCAATACTACTGATAAAATAACGAGTCTCAACTGTTGTTTTGCCATCTACTTTTCGGACAGACTCTACCATACCAACACTATTTAATTCTGACCAAATAGAATCTGGGTCAAGCCGCTCTGGAATGTCAGATAACATTAAATAATTGCGAATTTCATGACGACCATGCCCTACTTCTTCTGTTCTATAGCTTATCACTGCAAAGTGGTCAGCAATGGTAATTTTGGGTTTGAGCTTCATAGAGAGGAGAATAAGAACGTAATTCTTCTTTCTGATAAATGTGAGAATACCACGTTCAATGAAGGGCAGTTGTCCTGACTTTTCACAACATCTGTAAAAGTCACTTTGGTCGCTTAACGATCGTATAAATTAAGTTGTTCTTTGAGCTGAGCTTCTCATGATTCATTGTCATTAATCTATAACTATTGATAATCAAACTGTGAGAAAACCTACGCTATTTAGTGACTTGAGAACTGACCGTGAAAATTCAGGCAGCCGTCAGCTGCCTCTAACTCCCCCTCGTAATGATTATCATTTTCATACATAGTGAGATTTAATTTCCTGAAAGCCTTATGTGGTTTGAGTCTTGGTGTATTTCACCCTGATTCAGGCTCGTCTATATTTAGATGCGTTTGCCCTGACCCTCTAAGCCAGTCGGGAGCAATGCGATTTTGTGAGGTTTGGTCAAAAACAAGCGATCGCTAAAAACTATATTTAGGTACAGGGTGATTTTATTTGCAAATAAGATACTGTTTTACACAAAAATTCATCTTGATGAAATATTTCAAAAAGATTGCTAGCAAGTCATTTGACGATTATTTATAAAAATATCTGCAATCAGTCTTTTATATTTATTGGGTTGAGTTCATATAATAAAAGCTTCAGAAAAAGCAAATCAATAGGGACAACAAGCTAGAGGTGATACAGTACAAGTACAGTTTCACCCATTCTTTGCTTACCGAACCACTGGCACTAACAACTGAATATTTTTATACACTTGATGCTCAAAATGGAACAGGCGGCAAAGGCTAGTGGATTTATTTTGTGCTGATTGGCTCAGTTTGTCAATGTTGCAAAATGTTAAAGAGAAATATAGAAAAAATAAATAATTAGGTGAAAACTAGGGTTAGAAGTAGGTTTTGTTTACGTTACGTAATAATAACTCAGTAAAGCAGACTGATTGCTGCTAAAACTTTTTTTAAACTTATTGCTCCAATAACCGTTACTTTCGCACCTCTATAAAATGGTTTTAAATCATACGCTCTTTGACCACACGGGCTGCGAGCATGAGTTCGCGTTAAACCTGAGTATTATACCCATTTCATCGATGAAAACCAAGTTTTCTGGGTCTATAGCTTTCACTTTTTCCCAAAATTCGCACCTTAGCTTTTGGACTCTTTCTGTGGCGCATTGACTGCTACGTAATGTCTTTTTTTTTGTGTGAGATTTTGTCTTTGCAACGCCCGACACATGGCACTAATACTTACCCATTTATCGTAAGTTTGTCCCCAATATTCACAATACTCAGATAAAGTAGCATCTGGATATTTTTCTACCATTTGAGCTAGCTCAATTTTATGTTTATCTAAATCACTCTTCATTCCTCCACCTTGTTTTTGTGGCTGTACATGACCTTGAGTTCTTTTGAGTAAAAGCAGCCTTTGTACAAAAGCCTTACTTACATCGAATCTAGAAGCTAGTTTTCTAATTGATGTATCACCTGGAGAGTATGCGTCAATTATTTTTTCTCAAAAGTCGATGGAGTAAGCTTTCATAGTCTCGGTTGATGCAAAACACCTTTAGTGTACTCTATCTACCTGCAATCTGCTGTATTTGAGGAACGACAAATCGAACTAGGAGGCGAACAAATCAGGCGACTACTCAA
>NZ_JAVRCE010000131.1:0-4119 GCF_034530915.1 Nostoc sp. DedQUE09 | reverse complement strand
GCAGGGGAGCAGGGGAGCAGGGGAGCAGGGGAGCAGGGGAGCAGGGGAGCAGGGGAGAAGTTGCAGTAAGTTTATCCCCTCTGCCCCCCTGCCCCTCTGCCCCTCTACCTCTTTTCAATGCCCAATGCCCATTAATTACGATTAGCTTTCCAGGCTGCCAAATCAGCTAAAGAGCGATCGCGGTAACGTCCATAACGCTCTGGTTTACTTTTGATTTTCATTCCTAAATCGGGAAAAATCCCAAAGTTAGGTGGCATTGGTTGGAAATGCTTTGGCGAAGCGGAACTAATAAATTCTAATAACGCACCGATCATTGTTGTTGGTGGTAAAACCAAAGCTTCTTTACCCAAGGCTAATCGCGCGGCATTAATTCCTGCCAAGCAACCACCCGCAGCAGCAGCGGTATAACCTTCAGTACCAATCAATTGTCCAGCGGCTAATAATGTTGGACGCTCTTTAAATTGCAAGGTAGGATGCATTAACTGGGGAGCATTAATAAAAGTGTTGCGGTGCATTACTCCCAGCCTGACAAACTCTGCTTTTTCTAAACTGGGAATTAACTGAAAGATTCGCTTTTGCTCACCCCAACGCAGATTAGTTTGAAATCCTACCATGTTCCACAGTTGACCAGCTTTATCTTCTTGTCGTAACTGCACCACAGCATAAGGACGTTCCCCTGTGCGAGTATCTGACAATCCCACTGGCTTCAGGGGGCCGTAACGCATGGTATCTTCCCCGCGCTGGGCTAGTTCTTCTATGGGTAAACAAGCTTCAAAAAATTTCGCCGTTTCTCGTTCAAAACCCTTGAGTTCTGTTTGTTCAGCTTTACAGAGTTCTTCTCGAAAGTGCAAGTACTGCTCTTTATTCATTGGGCAGTTGAGATAAGCAGCTTCACCTTTGTCATAACGTGATGCCATAAAAGCAATGTCACGATTAATCGATTCTCCGACGATAATCGGGCTAGCTGCATCAAAAAAGCTCAGATATTCCATCCCCGTAAAGCGCTGCAAATCTTCTGCTAAGTCGGGACTGGTTAAAGGCCCGGTTGCCAAAACCACAATCCCTTCAGGAATCGCAGACACTTCACCCCGACGGAATTCAACTAAAGGATGACTCGCTAAAGTTTCAGTTAAATCTTGGCCAAATTGTCCCCTGTCTACGGCTAGTGCCCCGCCAGCCGGAACGGCGTGTTCATCAGCTTTTGAGATGACAATCGAACCAAGTTGGCGTAATTCTTCGTGCAATAATCCCGCCGCGCGATCGCTTGCCATTGCCCCAAAGGAATTACTACACACTAATTCTGCTAAATGTTCTGTATGATGAGCCGGGCTAAATCGCTTTGGACGCATTTCATGCAGAATTACTGGCACTCCAGCTTGGGCTATTTGCCAAGCTGCTTCTGTCCCAGCTAGTCCACCTCCAATTACTTGTATCGGTTGTGTTTCCATAGTTAAATTTGAATTCCCATATTATAAGTATCCATCAGCATTACAAAAGTAAAATTAAATAAAAAGCGATGTTAAACCATAACAAGTGTAAATAAAGTATTGGGCCAATTGTAACGTTGAGACTACACGTTCAAGGTTTTTTACAATCGATTTTGCCATAATATGAAAAGCCACCGACAACGCTGGGCTGAACATTTTCCAACTGACACACCGTCAGGAAGTGCGATCGCGTCCCCAGCCCTTGCCTAATTGCATTAATCAAAAAAGTAGGAAAAGTAGGATGTTTTGTATAAATCCTTGATTTCTCATTTTTCCAGATGTTACATTCAGTATGCATGCAAAAACTAGTTAAAAATGCGTAATTAGGACGTGATTTATGACTAAAAACAAAATTAAATATAACATCGATTTAAATCAAGCTCCAGTTATGTTTATTGAGGAAATAACAGATGATCAGGAATTGAAAAGTGTATACGGTGGAGTAACGCCTCCTGATTCAGTATTACTAAACCCTAAAATTATTGCTGCTCTTGCAAAGCGCGGTATTATATTGCCTAACGATCCTAACAACCCAAATACACTAACAGAAGAGGCGTTGCTTGCTTTGAAAGACATTTTGGCTAGTCAGACGTACTAGATACAAACGATTTCCATTAACTGTAGCGATATGTAATACTGGAGCGTGTTTGAAAACACGCTTTATTCTAAAAAATAAGTTAATCTAAGTAATCTTGGAATTATTCTAATGGCTTATCAAAGTCATTTGATATTGTAATCAAATCTTTGCCACTACCAAACAACAGCAGTTTTCACGATTCCATGCTTGGGAGCGTGTTTAACAGTTATCAGTTATCAGTTATCAGTTAATTTTTCCTTTGGGAGTTAGAGTTCCTCATTTCTAAAAATGGCGTGTTTCAGTCGGGGTCAAATCTCCGACTGAAACTATGATAACTGTTCACTGTTCACTGATTTAATGGCATTGTGGGGAAAGGGGGAAGGGGTAAAAGGTAAAGGCATGGAATTTTCCCTTTTCTACCCTTTAACCTTTCCCCAAGCTCTTGCAAAAATAACTTTTGCAAGATGTCTAATAAACTGAACAAATTAACAAGCCCAAGCTTGTCTGAAAGAAAAGCGATCGCTATCCCCAAAAAAAACTTAACATTAACCTTATAAGTGTTAGTTTTTCATCACATAAACTCATGGGTTACTACATCGCTCCCCGCTTTTTGGACAAACTTGCTGTCCACATCACCAAAAACTTTCTGAAGCTTCCTGGCGTGCGAGTTCCCGTGATATTGGGTATTCATGGACGCAAAGGAGAAGGTAAAACATTTCAATGTCAATTAGTCTTCGAGAAAATGGGTATCGAAGTAACTCACGTATCTGGCGGCGAATTGGAAAGTCCAGATGCGGGAGATCCAGCGCGGTTGATTCGGTTGCGCTATCGGGAAACAGCAGAACTGATTAAAGTACGCGGCAAAATGTGTGTACTGATGATTAACGATTTAGATGCAGGTGCTGGACGCTTTGATGAAGGCACTCAATATACTGTAAACACACAGTTGGTGAATGCCACACTGATGAATATTGCTGATAATCCCACAGATGTGCAGTTGCCGGGAAGCTATGATTCCACACCTTTACATCGTGTGCCGATTATTGTCACAGGTAATGATTTTTCTACCCTCTATGCACCGTTAATTCGGGATGGACGGATGGAGAAATTCTACTGGGAACCAGATAGAGATGACAAGGTGGGAATTGTCAAGGGGATTTTTGAACAGGATGGACTGTCACAGAAAGAAGTTGAACAGCTAGTTGATACTTTTGTCAATCAGTCTATTGACTTTTTTAGCGCTTTGCGATCGCGCATTTATGACGAACAAATCCGCAACTACATTCATAAAGTGGGTTTTGAGCAGATATCCTTGAGTGTAGTTAACAGCGTTAAAGGCCCACCAGAATTTAAAAAGCCAGATTTCAGGCTGTCTCACTTAATCGAGTCTGGAAACTTCCTGGTTGGCGAACAAAAACGGGTGGAAAGTTCCCATTTGGTTGATGATTACAATCGACTCAATCGAGGTAGAAATTCTCAATCAACACCACCTGCTGTTGTAACACCAACTAGTCAGCCGTCAAATGGCGCAACCAAAGAAGTAAAAACTAATGGATTCCAGAAACAGCAAGCATCAAGTGCCCATTTAACTTTAGAGACACAAGAACAGATTCGGCAATTATTGTCTCAAGGTTACAAAATTAGTATTGAACACGTAGATGAGCGCCGCTTCCGCACAGGTTCTTGGCAAACTTGTGTTCATAGCCACATTGATGCCGAGTCTGATGCCATCTCAAATTTAGAGGCAACCTTGTCAGAATATAGCGGTGAGTATGTGCGCTTAGTAGGTATCGATCCCAAAGCCAAGCGGCGAGTAGTGGAGACAATTATTCAGCGTCCAAATGGAAACAATTAGGAGCAGATGCAGCAGAATTCGGGAGTTAAGACTCGGAAGTTCAATCGACGGTTAGAAACTGCATCTAAACAGACTAAACCCGCCCACGCGGGTTTAAAAAAGCTTTATTTTCTATTAGCTTATATCATGTCCAAGTAATTAGCTGTTAGAGGATGTTTGAAAAGTCGTGATTGATGTATCAAATATTTTTTACCCCTCCC
>NZ_JAVRCE010000130.1:0-5249 GCF_034530915.1 Nostoc sp. DedQUE09 | reverse complement strand
TGGCTGATACTGTTGACAAAATCGCGATCTGAACGAATGAAACAGCCCTGCCTTTACAAGGGGGGACTAAGGGGGGTAATTCGACTTGTGTGTACACCGTAGCTTATAAAGGGGAGGGAACTAAATTTCTTTTTTCCCCCTTTTATAAGGGGGGATTAAGGGGGGTAATTCGACTTGTGCGTACACTGTAGCCGATGTTTTGGAGAGGGAATTAAGGAGTGAGGTGTTAGGTAATTTTGCCAGATATCTAATGAATAACGTGTGGAGTTCAGCTTTGGTATCAGCACTACTATACATTGATGCCAAATTCGTAAAATCAGTAACTACCGTTATTTTTAAATGCAGAATCCTGCGGTGCTATCTTCACATTCAGCAGCAGAAATTCCTAATTTTTGCTGAGGCGATCGCCTCCCCCAAAATCCAGAATAAGCTAGTTTTGTGCAAAGCGTACCGTGATAAAACTGAAAAGTGCGATCGCTTTAACTCGGACTTTCCTGTTCTGAACTCTGGGGTAGAATGAAGCTCCCCAATCTACGCCAGTTTTAGTTTTTAGCCTTAACCCAAGCGTATTGTTATATAGGCAATCGCCTCACTCGGAAAGTTTCATTACTTACAGAAATAATTGCCCCTAACTCTAAATCTTCCTGACATTCACTTAAAACTTGCGTCAACCGTTCATTAATTGCATCATAATTTTCGTTCCCCAACCTAAACAAAATCACACTGGGTAAACTCTCCCCACTCACGGCTAAAAGTTGGGCAAAATCTAAATCTATAGTTAATAAAATTCTTCCTTCTGCACGGGCTTTAATTAAAATCTCATCATCTGGTAGTCTTTGCAAACCTTCATTGCGCAAATGCACTACATCATAACCAGCACCACGCAACCAAGTTACAGTGCGTAGTGAAATTCCCATATCTGCCAAAAACTTCATTATTACTTGTTAAGCACTTTTGAAGGTATAAACTCGTTCTTGAGTCAACCATGCTGCATAAAGAAGAGATTGACGAATATCTTCTGCTTCTAAATCAGGATATTCTTCTAAAATTTCTTCTATAGGCTTTCCATGAGCTACCAAATTTACCACTAAAGAAACCGGAATTCGCATCCCGCGAATGCAAGCTTGTCCAGCCATAATGCTAGGGTCAAATGTAATTCTCTCCAGACCTAACATAAACGATCGCTCCAAAATCTTTTTTATCGCTCTGAGGTGCAATGATGATATTGTAAAACCTAGCGCTCTATTTTTGATTGTAAACCCATAAGCGATCGTCTCCCCCCAAATCCAGAATAAGCTAGTTTTGTCCAAAGCATACCGTAGTAAAACTGAAAAGTGCGTTAGCGTTCGCAAAGCGTCTCGTAGAAAAGCTCACCGTTGGCGTAGCCTCTCGTAGAGAAGGTATAGCCTAGACTAAAATTCATATTGAAATAAGTAAAAATGCCATTCGACTTACTCAAAATGAGCTTTTACTTACTCAAAATAAGCTTTTGCTTTCTCAAAAGCAGCTTTTACTTTCTCATTTTGGTGTTTTCCGCAAGCAAAAGCAGCTTTTACTTATTCAAACCCCAGTTTGCTTTCTCATTTTGGTGTTTTCCGCAAGCAAAAGAAGCTTTTACTTACTCAAAAGCAGCTTTTGCTTTCTCATTTTAGTGTTTTCCGCAAGCAAAAGCAGCTTTTACTTACTCAAACCCCAGTTTGCTTACTCATTTGAGTAATTCACGCATTCATTTTGGTATATCATTGAGCCGAAAGCTGGCGATGCTCTAGAAAAGAAGTGTAAATCTACGAGCGATGTCTACGACGAGCTACGCCTACGCATAGAACGCATTGCTAGAGGCGATGGCTTTTCTTTAGAGAAAGTTGTAAAAAAGGCTATATGACCAGGGTTTATCTAGATACCAGTATTTATAATCGTCCGTTTGACGACCAAACACAGCCAAAAATTTTTCTAGAAACACAAGCTATCATCTTAATTTTACAAATGGTGGAGGCAAGATTAATAGAACTAGTTAGTTCTTCAGTTCTAGAATATGAAAATAGCCGTAACCCTTTTCTTGTAAATCAGCAATCGATGGAGCGATATTTACAAATAGCTGTCTTGAGAGTATTAGTAGATGAAAATATTAGAGTGAGAGGAGAACAACTAGAGCAACAAGGAATTAAACCTATCGATGCACTTCATGTAGCTTGTGCAGAGGCTTCCCAAAGTAATTATTTTATTACTTGCGATCGGAGGTTAATCAACCGATGCCAAAATTTATCAATCTTGGTAATTAACCCGACTAATTTTATATTTGAGGTAGACAATGGAAATTAAAGTTATTAACGAACAAGAAAATTTACAAGAAGTTATGCAGGTCTTACTCAATCATTTAGAACCATCGAAGGTAATGAAATTTTGGGCAGCTTGTAAACTAGGTGAATGTGATTATTTGCAAGTTAAAGAAAAATTATTTGCTAAAGAAACGGTTGCCAGTTTATATGCCAAAATCAAAGAATATCAAGATGATGATAGTAAGCAATCGCTAGAATGAAGGCTATATTCCTGAATTAAAGTTTCAACTATGATAGCCTCACCCCAACAAAGCTATATTACTGCTGAAGAATACCTCCAAATGGAGGAACAGAGCGATATCAAGCATGAATACATCGACGGCTACATATACGCAATGGCTGGAGCGCTAGATCCACACGTTACCATTGCTCTTAACTTGGCGTCTCTCCTCCGTAATCATGTGCGCGGCTCTGGTTGTCGTGTTTACATCGCTGACATGAAAACCAGAATCGAATCTCTGAATCGCTTTTATTATCCCGATGTGATGGTTACTTGCGATCCACGCGATCAAGAAACGCCAGGTTATAAAAGATTTCCCTGTTTAATTGTCGAAGTTTTATCTAATTCTACCGAAGCCTTTGATCGGGGCGATAAATTCGCTGATTATCAAACACTGGAAAGTCTGCAAGAATATGTTTTAATTAATACAAAACGTCAGCGAGTCGAGTGTTTTCGACGCAATGAACAAGGGTTATGGGTTTTACAATCTTATACATCAGAGCATCAATCATTTCGACTCAATAGTGTGGATTTTGAGGAAACAATGGCAACACTCTATGAAGATGTAGTTTTTGAATAATCAATTATTATAGGGTATTCGACGCAATATTTAGTAAACTATATAACTGATAAGCCTTGAAAGCTTCCTTACCAGGCGGAAGCATTGATGAAAGCAGGCACAATTGATTAAATAAAAAGTTATGGCGCTCATAGTTCAGAAATACGGTGGTACATCTGTCGGTTCAGTCGAACGTATTCAAGCTGTTGCACAGCGTGTTTATAAAACTGTTCAAGCTGGAAACTCTATTGTCGTAGTGGTTTCGGCAATGGGCAAAACCACCGATGGACTCGTCAAACTAGCTACTGAAATTTCTCCAAATCCTAATCGCCGGGAAATGGATATGCTGCTTTCTACTGGCGAACAAGTAACTATTGCCTTACTCAGTATGGCTTTGCAGGAACTCGGACAACCCGCAATTTCCATGACTGGCGCTCAGGTAGGAATTGTTACCGAAGCTGAACACAGCCGCGCTCGGATTTTGCATATTGAAACTACTCGCCTAACTCGCCACATAAATACAGGTAAAGTAGTTGTAGTAGCTGGCTTCCAAGGTATCTCTAGCGTTGGAGAGATGGAAATTACGACTTTAGGTCGTGGTGGTTCCGACACTTCAGCAGTGGCGATCGCAGCCGCATTAAAAGCGAATTTTTGCGAAATTTATACAGACGTTCCAGGTATTCTCACTACAGACCCCCGGTTGGTTGCCGAAGCTCAGTTGATGGATGCCATCAGCTGCGATGAAATGTTGGAATTAGCTAGCTTGGGTGCAAAAGTGCTGCATCCCCGTGCTGTAGAAATTGCCCGTAACTACGGTGTTCCCCTGGTAGTTAGGTCTAGCTGGACAGATCAACCAGGTACTTGGGTGACATCAACCAAACCCCAAGGGCGATCGCTAATCAATCTGGAAATTGCCCGTCCTGTAGATCATGTAGAATTTGATACTAACCAAGCAAAAGTCGCTTTGTTGCGCGTACCTGATAAACCAGGTGTGGCAGCAAGGTTATTTGGCGAAATTTCTCGGCAAAAAGTAGACGTGGATTTGATTATTCAGTCAGTTCATGAAGGTAACAGTAATGACATTGCCTTTACGGTGACAACACCAATACTAAAACGGGCAGAAGCAGTAGCAACAGCGATCGCCCCAGCACTGAGGAGTCAATCTAACCCCAAATCTGACGAAGCCGAGGTAATGGTAGAACATAACATTGCCAAAGTTAGCATCGCAGGTGCAGGAATGATTGGCCGCCCTGGTGTAGCTGCAAAGATGTTCGCCACATTAGCTGAAGCAGGCGTGAACATTCAAATGATTTCCACCAGCGAAGTGAAAGTAAGTTGCGTAGTCAATGCAGCAGAATGCGATCGCGCTGTCTTAGCACTCCGCACTGCCTTTGAGATTGAGGCAGGAGAGCAGGGAGCAGGGAGTAATGATGGAAAACTCAGCACTCAGCACTCAGCACTCAGCACTCAGCACTCCTCACCTCCCGTTCGCGGTGTTGCCCTCGATTTGAACCAAGCGCGTCTTGCGATTCGCCAATTGCCAGATCGTCCGGGGGTGGCGGCGAAGTTGTTTGGATTATTAGCGCAACATAATATTAGTGTTGATATGATTATCCAATCTCAGCGTTGCCGGGTAATTGATGGTGTTCCCAGAAGAGATATTGCTTTTACAGTCTCGCGGATAGACGGGGAAAATGCCAAAAAAATGCTTACCCAAGTAGCGGCAGAGTTAGGATGGGGGGAAGTTGTTTTAGATAGTGCGATCGCTAAAGTGAGTATTGTTGGTGCAGGTATGCTAGGACAACCAGGTGTTGCAGCGAAAATGTTTGAAGCTTTAGCCCAACAAGAAATCAATATTCAAATGATTGCCACTTCAGAAATCAAAATTAGTTGTGTTGTGGCACAAGAGCAAGGTGTTAAAGCTTTGCAAGCTATTCATGCAGCCTTTGAACTGGCTGGTAGCGAGAAATTTGTCGTGCCAGCGTAAAATCTGAATCAAAAGCCCTCGCCCTAAATACCTTTTCCAAGCTTGGGCTACCGTGTTTACACAAGTCAAATTACCCCCCTTAATCCCCCCTTGTAAAGGCAGGGCTGTTTCATTCCCTAAAACAGGTAAAATTGCAAGTGTTGAGGG
>NZ_JAVRCE010000129.1:0-5760 GCF_034530915.1 Nostoc sp. DedQUE09 | reverse complement strand
TAATTCTTGATGCACTAATATTTAGTGTGCCTCATTTACCTCAAATCTGCTGTATCTCAATTAGAACCTGGAGACATTAGAGCTAAACTACTTAAGAAATAGAAAATAATTAACTCAATAGGGCGCGTCTATTACCAATTAAGCAAACTTATCCGAGTAATATTAATTCTATGCAGCTTCACATAGAATTGATATTACATACATAAAATAATTTGCCAGAAGTCTATTAACTAGAAATTTATGAATAATAAGCGTTTACTGACGCTCATTTTGGCACTATTAGTAATTGTTATTTCTTGGTGGAGAGTAATGGTGCTACAGGTGTCTTTTACAGTAAAGCAAATGGTCTGTGATGGTGTGCCGTTATTATACATAGTGTCAGAGAATGCAAAAAATGTACCGGGCGTTTTAATAGCACATGGGTATGCAGGTTCTAAGCAGTTAATGCTTGGATACGCCTACACGTTAGCACATGCAGGTTATGCAGTGATGTTGTGGGACTTTGAGAGTCATGCAGCTAATACTAAACCGTTGGGAAAAAATTCACTTCAGCAAAATCTTGATGTTGCTTATGAAGCACTTATAAAACAACCAGAAGTAGATAAATTGCGTTTAGCTACTTTAGGCCACTCAATGGGTAGCGGTGCAGTAATGTCTGCTGCTATCAATAATGTCAATCGTTATGCGGCAACCGTAGCTATTTCTCCTACAAGTGCTTCAGTTACACCAAAAGCTCCCCCTAATCTGCAATTGCAAGCAGGAAGCTGGGAAGGTAGATTTATTGCCAATGCAAAACGGTTACTTAAAACCGCAGGTGGAGAAAATAAAAATTTATTTCGGGGCAAGGGAAGAGAACTAGTAATTATTCCTAATGCAGAACATATTACAATTTTGTTCCGTAATCAAAGCCACCTTGCTGCTAGAAATAGCTCAACAAAATCTCTTGTTTGGAAAACGTCTTTTGTGGTGGCTAGGACAAAGTACAGCCTTAATCGGAGGTTTTATTTTAGTACTTTACTTGCTACCAAATCTGGGGTTTATTTATCTTTTACTGCCCTTGTTCCCTATACTTGTGGCTATTTTTTCATTTACTTCTAGTTTACTTAATGAATATTGGAGCTATGCCATCGGTAATGCCTTATTCTTTGGATGGATGTTAGCAGCAACTTTTCCTCTAGCAAGCTGAAACTCCGATCAATTTTGCTCTCAACCCCAGCCATGAGATCCATCAGCATAGCCCACAGTCCCAGCCATTGAAGATACGATTGCTCTGTACGTTTTAAGTAAAAACTGTTGCCGCTTAATTGGTTTTGACTGTATTGCCATCTGTACCAATTCATTCACCCCTAAATTCAACGGCAGACTTTGGCAAAGCTAGTCACAAGGAGCAAATAAGCGCTGTGCGATCGCTTCTTCAATTGGTCGTCGTTTCTCTATAGGAGTACAACGCTCTTAGCTCCTGTACCCTGAACCGCCGCATCATCTCCCGCAATTCCACAGCCTCCCCCGAAGCGCGTATATACCACACTATCTGACATCGGCAACACAATTCGCTGCCGTAGCGCCCACTCGAAGGGAGTACTGACATCCGTGGTTACAATATTCTTGCTCTTTGCCCCAAAGAGTGCAGAAGATAATCAAAGTCCACCTCCTGTAGAGTTGATTACTTGCCCAGTTACCCATTGTGCTTCATCTGTTACTAGCCAACCAATTAAACGGGCTGCATCTTCGGGTTGCCCCCATCGCCCTTGAGGGTTGGCTCTTAGAACTGACTCATAAAGTTCATTACTTGCATAACCTGTATCTGTTGCTCCCGGATTTATGGCATTGGTCGTGATCTTACGCCCTATCAGATAAGCTGATAACGAAAGTGTTAGTTGATGTAATGCACCTTTGGATGCAACGTATGATAGTTCCTCTGGCATGGGATTGAGATGCTGCCCAGAGGTGAGAAGAACCACTCGACCGCCAGAACAACCACTATGTTGAGCGGCAAATGCTTGCACTAATAATAACGTTCCTCGGACATTAACTTGCAAATGCGTATCAATTTCTGCTGCGGTCAGTTGCTCCAAATTTCCCATTGTGCTATAAGCATGATTCGCAATCAAAATATCGATGTGTCCAAATGTTTGAACCGCAGTACTCATAATTTGACTTGGTACAGCAGGATCGAGAAAATTTCCTTGGGCGTGTGCGATCCGAGTACCATACTTTTGAAGCAGAGCAATCAATGCAGAAATTCCATTAGGATCGGCTCCCCACATTTGAGTAGCATCATAGGGTGAATAAGAGTGAATGAAAACGTCTGCACCTAATATTGCTAATTGTTGCGCGATCGCAAATCCAATTCCTTTACGCCGACTTACACCTGTAACTAGTGCAACACGACCTTTCAACACTTTTTCAGGCACAACAAGAAAACCTCTGTACTATTTTAACGTAATATTAATGTAACTTTTAATGTTTCAGGAACAACCTTTGTCCAATAACAAACTATTTGTCGTCGTTAATACATTACTATCGCTCTACGATGCATCCTGCCAAGTTAGGCTGTATCAAAAATTAGCCCATTATACGCACACGATATAAGTCTTTTTTGTCTGCCGTTGTTCCAAGGAATCTAAAGTGCTACAACATAGTTGGGATGCAAATTTCATCATTTTAAAACTTTAACGACATTAATTTGATAACACGACAAAGGAATTGTTATCCAACAATTGCGTAATAGGCTTCAAGTTATTGACGCAGAGGAACGAGCAGGGGGAGACTATTAAGGTTGAATCGGCAGTCCCTAAAATCCACGAGCATTATTGGTCGACTAAAGTGTGATCGCAGAAATGAATCCATAAGTAGTTTAGTTTTCCCCATGAACTTGTGCTGCAATCTTGTAGAGGCGATCGCATTCCCCCAATCCCAGAAGCGTTGCACCAAAAGCGTGAAAAATGCACGCATCTTGTCATTGAATAAAATACTACTTCATATATTTGATTACAGTGGCTGGAGTAGCTATTAATCCAGACCAACGAAGATTAAAAAACCGATTGATTATAAGCAAAGACTGCCAGACCAGTCTTGATGACCTCGATTTGGTTGACACTTGTATTGCCGACCTACCCAGACAATTTCCCATTTATTTTTGTTGCGTCTCAACTCGATGCGATTTCGTATCCCGCTCACTGAATCATCAGCCAAACCTACTATGGTATGTACGATTACAGATGTGTTTTGTGTAGGATACGCAACTGAAATCTCCTCAGACTTTCTTCCTTCTTGTTCTTCTAAGTTGCTAAACAATTGTACAGCCACAGCTTTTGGAATAGTAACTTTAATACGGTTAGAAGAGATAAATTCTTGCACCTTAATTACCTGAAAAGCAGAACGTGGGCTACTTTGGGCAGACGCAGCACCCTGTAATTGCGTGCATATTATAGCAGCTGAGATTAGTGATAACTTAAGCATGGAAGCGGAGCATAGTAATGCGTATAATGATTTTTATAGTAATTCGAGTATGAACAAAAAAGGTTTAAACTAGATGCTTTTCGGCAAGGTAAAAGCACAGACTTATCTTTTAAAGATGCAATCACTCCCATTGCTCCCAGTCAGACGTGGAAATGCGTGAACTCTGATCCAAATGAATAGCCCAAAGCTTCAAAATATTCTAACCTTTGATTAGTGCTTTGCTATCCAAGCATTACGGTTTGCGAGGTGCTATTCTTAGCATCTCGTAAACGATAATGCCAATCGAATGGCACTTTCTCTGATAAAGGTAGCTTTCTCCCCAACGCCTCATTCAAGGTGTAGACATCTGCAATTTTGATTCTGTGCCAAATAAATAAATCAAACCATCCATTCTGTCCACTGCGGTGCATCTGTAACCAGTTGAGCAAACTTCTCTGGGTCAAGATCCTCAAACTCCAGCATCACCCCAACCGCTCATCATTTGTTAGTGTACAAAGTAATTCTTTAATAGTATTGTCCATTTCTGGGCTTGAGCGATTCTTCGAAAACACCGCAGGTATCGCAGAAAATTTTGATGTACCGAATGTATCTTAAGTTGCCAAGGATGTGATAGCATACCTTCAACAATTTTAGATAGCATACCCAATCCATGAATCAAGTTCGACTCCCCAAAGTTAGCGTCGCCGTGATTGGTTTGGTAGTTGCAAGCGTATTTCATGCTACTCCCGTACTGGGAGCGATTCTAACTAGACAAGAATTTTCAGGTGATTTTACCTTAGTCGATGCTACTAGCCCATTCCTTACGAACTCTTTGCCATTCAAGAGCGAATATTCAGGATTCGTGGTTTACTCAAAGTCCGGGACTTTGAGCGATTGGGAGCTATCCGTCAACAATCTAAACTTGAATTTGAAGAAAGGATCTACTAATGGCGGTAACTTAACCCCAGATGTTGATTTTGAGCTTGGTTCTGGGTCGAATTGGAATTTAGTAGTTGATTTTGGCATTGCTTTTGATGCTCCAAGATATACCTTAGAAAAAACTTCAAGCTCTGAAATTACCTTGACGGGTGAAGTGGGACTGGCAGGAACATACATCTATCAAGATTCTGCTGCCAATATTACCCTGAGTTCTTCATCTACATCAGTACCAGAACCTACTTCCCTACTAGGTCTATTGTTTGGAGTTGGTGCAATTGCTGTCTCTAAAAAAGCTGGGGAGACGAAATCTCAAGCATGAATTACTGAACTCTTTACCAAAGCTTTCTCTCACTACACAGCTTCTAGCCAATCGCACACCACAGACGTACATCCCGTGGCAAAGTTAACCCAAACCTGCCATTACCCCAGGCAGCCATTCCAGTAAGGCTCACCATCAGCAACACCGACAGAAAAGCCAACTCTAGAGACAAGCTCTTGGTAGAAAGAGCCAGCGCTGTCCAAGCCTTGCTGCATCTTCAGTTTCAGCCCCTTCCAACCTTGGGCAACAGGATTTTCCACTTGGGTAACTGTTTGGGGAATATCAATAAGTGTCGTGTCAGCGACTGGTGTATTTAACACTATATTATTAGTGACTGACACCGAATCCCTTGAAAATAATTCATCCCGATTTAACCACTGCCCGAAAATCGAATCACGCTGATCATCAGGTGCAACAAACTGGTAAACGCACTCCCGATTTTCACGCTTGCCCAATCGACCAACATAATCCAACTTCAAATCAATTTTGGCAAGTAATTTTTGTGCGATCGCCACAGGAGTAAGTTTTTCTGAAATCGTTACATTCAAGTAATTCTTGATAACGTGCCGATGCTTTAGTGCCAGTGCTTTAAATTCCTGCATTGCCTCGTCAGAAGAGCGTAATCGTTTTCCAGGCGTAAGCAACTGCAACAGATTCAGTTCTTCTAACAACAGCACCGATGGCAACATTTGCCCCTTGTTAAAATCCGGTTTCCAAATCGAATTCTGTCCCAATTCTAACTGCGCCTTAGCCCGTTTAGTATCACGGTTCGTCAGAAATTCCCGCCCCAGCGTCAAATAGTAGTGCATCCGCAGTTGAGGATACCAGCCGTCGTCATCTTTCTCGACCAAATCAGGGGTTACGTCAACTTCGTAGCGACGGGACAATTCCGCCTTACGCTGCTGATGTCGTTCGGTTTTCGTTTTCGCCCTTTTGTCTTGCAGCTTTTTCAATTCGGTTGGGGAGAGTTCATCAGAAGAAGCGATCGCTTCTAACCCGTGCCAACATTTCTGGAGTTTAGACTAAAAGCGATATGAGAGAACGTAAATCAAATAGAATTA
>NZ_JAVRCE010000128.1:0-6615 GCF_034530915.1 Nostoc sp. DedQUE09 | reverse complement strand
TCAAATACTCGTTAACGGAGATAAAAGGTGGATTCATCCAGTTCAAATACTCGTTGACGGAGATAAAAGGTGGATTCATCCAGTTCAAATACTCGTTAACGGAGTTCAGAGGTTCATGAATGATATCCTATTTCTCCCACTCCCTCTTTCTCTCACGATTTTTTTATGACGCGAGTCTCCTTCTTGGTGCATCGAGAACAACTTCCGCGACTGAAAAATCACGTTTAATTTTCAAGCTGTTGAGATAAGCGATCGGATCATCGGCGTTAAAGGGAGTACCATCGAACAGTTGGATCGGTTGGCGAATATAGCTAATATCCAAACCTAATTCTCGTGCGGCGGTGCTGAAAACACGCACGCGACACACCCGTTCAACAACTTCTACCCAATTTCTGGGGAAGGGAGTGTCACCCCAACGCGCCAATTGACTCATAATCCAAATTTGTTCGGTGCGACTGGGGCGGTTAATGGCAGACTCAGAATAAAACTGGTGATGGGCATAGTCTCGCAACGGATGGTTTAAGTCACAACTGAGACTATCTGGATCTTCAAGTTGAATGTATTCTAAATCAGTGCTGACATAATCTCGCCCTGCTAAAATTTGGCGAACTTCTTGGGTATTTTCGGGATTTGCACAATACTGACAAGCTTCTAACAAAGCTTTGGTTAAGGCGATATGCGTATTTGGATAATTTTCTGCCCAATCTTCCCGCACACCAAGAACTTTACCGGGATGTCCCAGCCAAACTTCTAAGTCGGTAGCGATAGTAAAACCGACACCTTCCACAGCCGCGCGGTAGTTCCAAGGTTCGCCGACGCAGTAACCATCAATGCTTCCGGTTTTTAAGTCAGCTACCATCTGCGCTGGGGGGATGGTCTTCATGTCCACATCGCTATCAGGGTCAATTCCACCAGCCGCTAGCCAGTAACGCAACAGCAAGTTGTGCATAGAAGCGGCATGCACTACCCCCATTGTGTGCCTTTGTTCGTGGGTGAGAATCAGGTGATTTCTGAAATCTGATAAGGTTTGCACGCCTTGGTCGTAAAAGCGTTTTGCTAAGGTGATGGCATTACCGTTGCGAGTCATGGTAAGGGCGGTGACAACAGGGAGAGGTTGGTTATTATGCCCTCCCAAAGTTAGCCACATCGGCATTCCTGAAGGCATTTGCGCCGCATCTAAATAACCGCCACTGATGCCATCTTCTATACCCCGCCAGCTACTTTCCCGCACGAGGTTAACTTCATCTAAACCATGCTTGACAAAGAAGCCTTTTTCTTTAGCAACTGCTAAAGGGGCGCAAGCTGTTAGAGGTAAAAAGCCAATTTCTAGGTTAACTTTTTCCAATCCATGACGGGCAATGTCGGCAGTTTTCCGCGCCCGAATTTTCTTGATCCGTTTCTGCTGATTAAGGAAGTAAATCATCTCACTCCGCAAGCTGTAGTAGCTGGGATGTTCTACTACTTCCATCCGCTTGCGGGGTCTGGGAATATCCACTTCTAAAATGTCGCCGATTTTAGATTCGGGGCCGTTGGTTAACATCACAATTCTGTCAGATAACAGCACGGCTTCATCGACATCATGTGTCACCATCACGGCGGTTACTTCATTTTCTTCGCAAATTTGCATCAGTTGTTCTTGCAAATTTCCGCGTGTGAGTGCATCTAATGCACCAAATGGTTCATCTAGCAGCAGTAATTTGGGACGAATCGCTAAGGCGCGGGCGATCGCAACTCGCTGCTTTTGTCCACCTGATAACATTCCCGGTTGTTTATCAGCATGGGGACGCAAACCCACCATATTAATATGTTTTTCGACAATGGCGTTGCGTTCGGCTGCGGGTGAACCTTTCATTACTGAGTCCACAGCGAGGGCAATATTTTCTCTTACCGTTCGCCAAGGTAATAACGAATAATTTTGGAAAACCACCATCCTGTCTGGGCCGGGTTTGGTGATTCTTTGTCCTTCTAAGGTAACAATTCCCTCAGTTGGCAAATCCAAACCCGCAATCATATTTAACAGTGTAGATTTGCCGCAACCAGAGTGACCAATCAAAGAAATGAATTCTCCTTTTTTAATTTGGAGGTCGATTCCTTTGAGGGCAATATATTTGCCACCACCAGTTAATTCAAAAACTTTTTCAATTTGATCAACAGCTACGAACATACTTATTTGTCCTTTGTCACTTGTACTGAGCGAAGCCGAAGTATTTGTCCTTTGTCATGTGTCATGTGTCATTTGATCTTTGGTGCGCGATCATTAGTCTTTAGTTTTTTACAAATGACCAGTGACTAATGACCAATGACCAATGACTGATGACTATTTTTGCTCTGCTGGTAAAATCTTGTTTTGCAGCCAACCCATCGCTTTATCTAGAAGCAACCCAACAACACCGATATAAACTAGAGCCAAAATTACTTCGCTGACGTTGTTATTTTGATAGGCATCCCAGATAAAAAAGCCGATTCCGACAATACCGGACATGACGATTTCGGCGGCGATAATCGCTAACCAAGCTAAACCGATCGCAATTCTCAATCCGGTAAAGATGTAAGGTAATGCCGCCGGAATCAAAATGTTAGTGAAATATTCTTTGCGGCTAAGTTGCAGAACTTTGGCGACGTTGTTGTAATCTTGAGGAATTTGGGTAACGCCGACAGCAGTATTAATTAAGATGGGCCAAATTGCCGTAATGAAAATTACAAATAAGGCGGCTGGTTCGTTTTGTCGTAAAGCTGCTAAAGAAATTGGAACCCAAGCTAGAGGTGGTACAGTCCGCAGTAGTTGAAAGATGGGGTCTAAAGCTTTGGACATGGTTTTATTCACCCCAATCAAAATGCCTAAACCAATACCAACGATCGCAGCTAAGGTATAACTGATGGCGACCCGTTGCAGGCTAGCGAGAATCTGCCAAAATAGACCTTTATCAATACCACCTCGGTCATAAAATGGCCAGAAAATCAGAACCCAAGTGTCTTGGATAACCTGTATTGGCCCCGGTAATGTGGCTCCCGGAATCCAAGCGAAGAGTTGCCAGAGAACGAGGAAGATGGCGATTGCGATCGCAGGTGGTATAAGATCGGGAAATTGCTTTTGCAGACTGGATATAAAGCTATTATTCAATTTAGGGCTTGCAGGGCGTTTTTGGGCGACTGTCATGATGCTGTATTCTCCTCAAATTTTATTTGTTATTTGTCTTTTGTCTTTTGTCCTTTGTCATTTGTCAGTTACCAATGACCAATGACTAATGACCAATGTCTAAACACTGACCTTTTTGATTTTCAGACTCTTCAAATATTCTTCTGGCTTTTCGGGGTCAAATTTGATGCCATCAAAAAACTCTTCTACACCACGCGATGTATTTGTAGGAATATCAGCAGCAGCAATTCCAGCTTCTTTAGCAGCTTCTTTCCAAATATCTTCGCGGTTGACTTTATTGATAAGTTCCTTTGCCTTGGCAGCATTATTAGCAATGTAATCTTTTGGCAAGAATCCCCAGCGAACGTTTTCAGTTATGAACCATAAATCATGACTCTTATAGGGATAGGAAACGTTACCTTTTTCATCTTTCCAGTAGTAAGCAGCCATTGATTTATCATCAATTTTACGACCATCGCCCATGTCATATTTGCCTTGGTATGGATCTGCCAGTATTTCTGGTGAAGGAAGATTGAAATAATTTCGTCCAGCCAGGATTTGAGCCGCTTCTTTGCGATTATCAAAATTATCTAACCATTGTTGGGCTTCCATAATTCCTTTTAAAATTGCTTTGGTAGCCTTGGGATTTTTGTCAACCCAATCGCCTCTCATGGCAAGATATTCTTCAGGATGATTTTTCCAAATTTCTGCGGTTAATGCTGCTACGTAGCCGATTTTGTCTTGCACCAAGCGATAAGGCCAAGGATCGCCTGTACTAAAGGCATCCATTGTTCCTGTTTTCATGTTGGCAACAGTTTGCGCCGCAGGTACTGTGAGCAATTTGACATCTGCATCTGGATCTAAGCCGCCTGCTGCTAACCAGTAGCGAATCCACAAATCTTGGTTGACGTGGGGAAAGGTGAATGCAGCAGTGAAGGGTGTTGAGGATTTTAATTCCGTGAATAGAGACTTAGCGCTGGCAAGTTGTAAACTAATACCTTTGCCTTGGTGCTTGCTGGCGATCGCAATTCCATTTCCATGTGTAACTAATTGACATAATACATACATGGGAATTTTTTGATTGCCCTTGGTAATTAAACCTTCTGAAATTAAATGTGGCATTGGCATCTGCCATTGGCCGCCATCTATACCACCACCGGCAGAACCAATTTCTACGTTGTCTCTGGCTGAACCCCAAGAAGCTTGTTTGGAAAGGTCAACATTACTCATCCCATACTTTGCAAAAAAGCCTTTTTCTTTAGCAATAATTAAAGGAGCCGCTTCTACAATGGGAATATATCCTAGCTTAACTGTAGTAGTTTCTGGTGTTTGTTCAGGGCTAATATTAGCTACCGTTTGAGCAGTTGGCTGTGCTTGGCTGCTTCCACCAGTCAGATTGTCAGGAGGATTACCCAAACAACCTTTGAGCAATACAGCACCCGCAGATGCTCCGGCTGTGAAGATGAATTTGCGGCGAGAAATTTGATTAAAAAATTCTGTCATAAATATCTCCTGAAAACGTAAATTTTATTTTTTATAGCTATGACAATTTAGGCAATAGACATTATGTTTATTGCGCCATTAATGATTAATCAAGCTATATTTGACCAAGCGATCGCAGCCATTTCATCAATGACGCGGCTAATTATATAAAAAAACTCGGCTAATTTCTTGACTCTACTCTAGTGGGTTTTAGAGGTGTCATTCACCTTGTTGAAATCAGTTTACAGCCTTTGAAGCCAAATTGCTCAACTTGGAGTATCGATTTATTAAAGAAATATTAAATTAGATATATAAGGAAAAATTTATCTATTTTCCTTAACTATATGAATAATTTTTAATATATCAACTCTTATTTATGAAGACTATTAGGTTGGCCTTATGATTGACTATCTTCACTTCTTTTGTAACTTAATTTTAGTAGTAATATATCATCTATAAATTTTTATTTATCACAACCATTATGTTATCCCTATAATTTAGGAGCGCACTGCGGTGAGAGCGAGAGGGGAAGGCTGGGAAAGCTGTAGACCTAAGTAAACACCCCAAATAAGCGTATTTCTTATCCAGCGATCGCAACTATCTACTGTTTCCAAGACTACGAATAAACCCTGTCTCTTTAAGCAGCAGTCCTAGTTCTCTGTGACGAAGTTTAGTATCCTTGTTGTTGTTTTCCCACATATCAGAAAAGAAGTCTTGCATCAGCGCAATGATACTGCGGTACTTGACGATGCTGGCAACATAAAACTTATCTAACTTCATGACTCCATCAGTATGTATCTGCTCAATGTTGTCGAGTAATATAGAGCGCAGTTCATAAGGTTTTAAGCCTTCTTTAATGCCATATTTTTCCATAATCCTGCGTTTATCGTTCTCCGAACATAAATCATACGGCGAGCGAATCAGATGACCAAGATTCCGCAAGACTTCTCCGTAGTCATAAAATGTGTTCTGCTTAAAAAAAGACTCTTCATCTTCAGTCAACGTAAAACTCTTATCAAGTACCAAACCAAAATCGGTCAAATATGTCTGCTTACCGTCGGTGAGGATATTGCGAAAATGCGCGTCAAAGTGGATGATTCCCTTCGTCCTCAAAAAGGTAATCGTCATGCGTAGGTCATTCAGGGGTTTCTGAAGTTTGTTGGGGTTTTCTTGCAGCCATGTTTCCAGAATATGCGGTATGTACTCTAGAAACAGAACTAACTCATAGTTGGCGATCGCTCTATCTAACATATAATTGCCAGCGTTGGTACTATTGCCCCAGTACTCCACATAACTTTTGAGACGCGACTTATCTACATCCGCCCGTTGCCCAGAGAAAGGAATAATCCGATAATGGTACATCAGTGGGAAAGTGGCAATTACGCCTGACAATACCCAGTTAGTTGTCTTGATATGGGTAACAAGTTCCCGGAAGACTCCAAAACCAGTGGAACCGAAGCCGTAATTACAGTAAGTTGGGAGATCATAGAGGTTTCTGGTGGAGAACAGGTTGTCATATTCGATGTTTGTAACCGGAACACGTTTCACAAAGACCTTGGATTTTCCAAGGACGATGGTGTGATTCATTCCCCAACCCGTACTCGACTCATTCGACTCACTATTGCCAAACAGAGAACGCAATTGTGCATTATCCAACTGAGCAATTTGTGAACTGAGCTTGAAGTACCTCTTCCTTCTAAGTTCTATATGCTTCTTAGGCATTTTCCCCCGTCCAGCCACAGCATGAGAAAGTGTAAGACTATTCTGATACCAATTCAATTAATTGATTGCAACACATCCTTGGCTAAAGACGCGATTCATCGCGTCTCTACAACGCAAATATAGCGATTCTCGAATGGAAGCAATACACTTTGACCTCTCTCCTAAAAGGCTACGGTGTACACACAAGTCCTTCTCACCCCCTCTAACTCCCCCTTTGCAAGCAGGGCTGTTTCATTCCATAAGATGAAGGAGTTTGTCAATATCATGAGAGATAA
>NZ_JAVRCE010000127.1:0-7251 GCF_034530915.1 Nostoc sp. DedQUE09 | reverse complement strand
TATCCGGTTTGTGCGCCAGCATTCTCAATTAAAATTTGCATCAGCGATCGCAGCAATTGCTTCAGTTCAATTTCACGAGAAATTGCCTGTGAAGCTTTCATCACTGCTGCAAAATCGAAAGCGGTATGGAAGGAATTAGAGATAGTTTCAGCAGTAATAGGAATTGATGTGGAAGCGGCTCTAGACGACTGAGAAAAGAACTGTGGATAGCGTTTTTCTAAGTCTTTAACTTTAGCGGTTGCGCCCCAGCGATCGTAGCAATAGTGCGCCTCTTTCATGTAGGTTTGAGCAATTTTTGACCGACCTCGCGCCAGATAATGTTTAGCCGCTAATTCATAAGCTAATGCTTCTTCCTGGATATACTCATTTTCAGCAGCCCCCGCGATCGCTCGCTCGTAAAACTCTTCAGCCTCAAAAAATTGCCCTAAGACTCGTGCTTTCTCTGCCTCGACTAGATAAAATTTATGTAGATAATTCATTGGGGCGTGTTCTGCCCATTTCTGCATTTTTTCTTGGTTGGTGTTAACACAGTTTAGCCAAGCTGCTTTTTCAGAGTTTGAAGCATCGAGCAACAGGCTCAAAAGCGCCAGCGAATGATAGAAACAGAATACAGGTAAAACCTTTATTGCCGTCGCTTCTTCAAAATGTTGCCTTGCCAAAATAGCAGTCTGTACAGCTTGATGATATTCTTCAAATAGATAACACAGTATAATTTTGTGCAGATATAGCATTTGAATTGCAGTTCCATCTTTAACTGCAAGGGCGTGTGGTAATGCCTGCTCTTCATTACACACCCGACCAACTAAGCGACTGGGATTAAGAGACCTATCTAACAAATTAAGAATGGTCTGCCACACTATTGCAATCCAAGTCGAGGGGCTTTCCCGTCTGATTCGATCAACTGCTTTGCTATATGTTGCCGTTTTCTGTTCTAGTTGGGTGAGTGACTCACCGACGAAAAACGAGTTGTAGCACACGTCATATGCAGCATAACCAGCGGTTTCAAAGTCTCCGGTTTCCACTCCTTCCTGATAAGCCTCAACCAGCAGTGGTATCGTCTCCTTAAGATGTACTTTCCATTGCATAACATGGTCACTAAATAACTGTAATGCTTTAGCCTTGCCTTTTTTGGTATTCAATCGTTCTGCCAAACTAAGAGCCAATTGACCAAATTTATAGCCGAGTTCAATGTCTTGAACAACTCCACATAGAACAAATCCGTAGCCAGCATAATACAGTGGTGACCAGATAGCATTACCGTAGTTGATTGATAAATTTACCGTTTTGCAAGTAATCAGCATGAATAGTGCTGGTGATACTATGAATGCAGCAGCCCCTATATTCGCTAGGATTGACATTGCTGCTAGCGGTTCTGGTGCAGTCATCTCTGGTAAATTAACCAAGTCTTCAATTTCTCGTTGGGCGAGTAGTGCAGCCGTTGACTCCAATCCGCCTCGAACATCTAACTCACTTGGATTTTCTGGTAAGATTACTCCCAGGAGCTTCAACACTTCCAAGCCAATTTTGAGTGCTGATTTCAGGTTGCCCTGTGACAAATATCCTTGAATTTTGCTATCGTAAACCTGCACTTTGTCGATCGCTGTTTTGGCGCGATTGAGTACCACTTCTACCAATTGTTCCATCTCATTAAAGCGGCCGTGAAGATACGCTGCCGCTGCTGCTTCTGAGTACAGTGCTAAGGTAAGGTCATACTGATTGTGCCAACTGTCTGTATCTAGGAGTTTCAGTCCTATATTGAAATACTGAAGAGCTGCTTCATAAGCCGTTGCACCTTTTGCTTTCTGACCTGCCATTAAATTCAATTTGGCAATTTCATTTCGTTCTACTCGAGCGGTGACAAACTTAATTCCCCGATCGAGATGATCGACGATTTCAAACAGTCGCTCCGATCGCTGTTCTGGTGAAGTTTTTTCGAGTAAATTGCGACCAATTTGGAGATGAACCACTTGTTTTTGCGGCTCATCAATCAAAGCATAAGCCGCTTGCTGAACGCGATCGTGCAGAAACTTGTAGTCTTGAACTAACAAGTTTTCGTCTAATTCAGATAGAGGTTGAATTAATCCAGCATTTATTGCAGCTAGTAAATCTAGAGAAATTACTTTCGGCGATTTTTCACAAACGATCGCCAATGTTTCTAAATCAAACTCAGCCCCGACACAAGCGGCGATGGAGAGAACTTGCTGTGTTGCTTCCGGCAATTTCTGTAACTGACGCAACAGCAACTCCACTACATTATCGGTGATATCTTGAGCTTCAATCTCAGTTAAGTTCCACTGCCAGATCAACTGTTGGGCATCAAAGGTCAACAGGTTTTCGCTATGCAGCAGCTTCAAAAATTCACCAACAAAGAAAGGGTTGCCCTCGGTTTTACGCAACACGACTTGGGCTAAGGAACGAACGGTATCAGGATTGCGATGTAATGTCTCAGCTATCAGTTGACTCAACGGTTCCAGCGTTAAGGGGGTCAGGATGATTTCCTGAAGTACTGCTCCCTGGTTTCGCAAGCTCTCCAGCATCAAAATTAATGAATGCGTTGGAGACACTTCATGATCTCGATAGGCTCCGATCAAAAACAGAGATTGAGTTTGCTCGTCAAGTAATATGAGTTCAATTAACTTCAACGTCGCAGAATCGATCCACTGTAGATCGTCTAAAAAGACGACCAGGGGATGCTCTTTTGCACAAAACACCCGCACAAACCTTTGAAACGTGAGATTAAAGCGATTTTGAGCTTCCGTTGCTCCAACTTCGGGTACGGGTGGCTGTTTGCCAATAATTAATTCAACTTCAGGAATGACATCTACGATAATTTGTCCGTTGCTTCCCAAAGCAGTGAGCAGGCGCGATCGCCACTGTTGCACTTGCTCATCCGGTTCCCCCAGAAGTTGCTGCACCAACTTTTGCAGGGCATCCACAATGGCGCTGTAAGGAATATTGCGCCTGAATTGGTCAAATTTACCCGATATGAAATAGCCGTGCTTTGCTGTGATGGGTTTATAGAGTTCTTGCACCAATGCTGTTTTGCCAACGCCAGCGTAACCAGCAACGAGCATGAGTTCGACATTAAATTGAGCATTTTCTCTGCCTGACTCTAGTTGACAAATTTTGCCAAACGTCTCTTTTCTAGCTACTCTGTCAAACGCCGCCAATAATGCTTTAGTCTCCTCTTCTCGTCCATACAGTTTCTGAGGAATGCAAAACTGTTCTGAAACATCTTGTAGTCCCAACGACATGGCGTTGATCTGACCCATTTCTGCCAGTTGCCCGGCGCAGTGTTCTAGATCCGCTTTGATGCCCCAGGCACTTTGATAGCGATCCTCCGCATTTTTCGCCATCAACTTCAAAATTATCCCTGAAATGGCTTTGGGAATCGTGGCGTTCAATTCATGCACAGGAATCGGCGGTTTGGCAATATGACAATGAACTAGCTCCAGGATGTCTTGAGTGGGGAACGGTAGCTGTCCAGTTAACAGTTCGTAGAAGGTTACGCCCAGCGAGTAGAAATCGGTGCGATAGTCGAGCATCCGGTTCATCCGCCCGGTTTGCTCTGGCGACAGATAGGCAAGCGTGCCTTCTAACACATGGGGACTTTTGAAGGTTGGATTCGTGCGGTTAAATTGGGTCGCAATCCCAAAATCAATAATTTTGACAACGCCAGTATCCAGGTTGAGGACGATGTTTCCAGGGTTGATATCTTTATGAATGATATTGGCTGCATGGATTCTGCCCAGAATGTCGCTTATAGCGATCGCCAAATCAAGAAAAGTCGATAAAGGCATAGGGCAGAAAACATCTGGACGCTTTTGCATCCATTGCTCTAGGGACTCTCCGCCAAAATCTTCTAAAATAATCACCAGAGTGCGTTGATAGTCCTGCTGGCTGTATGCCTTGATAACTCCTTCCAGATTCAAAGAGCGGGTAATTTTATATTCCTGTCTGTAGCGGGTCAGTTCTTGAGGAGAGGGATAATCAAGCTTTAGCATTTTTACGATGATCCCTACTCCATCTTCTCTAATGCCTCGGTACACTAGAGAATTAGAACTTTCGTATATTTTGTTTTGGATAAAAATACCAGGTAGAGCGATCATAGAGCAACTCTTTAGAGAATAATCTGGCATAATCCAAACTATACAGCAATCTAGCTGTCTACATCTTTCATCTTCTGAGGTTTTATTTGGTTTCGTTCATTTCTAGCCAGTTGCAGAGTGATGGCGTTCACTTACGAGCGCTGTATCAATTATGTAGAGCGTTTCTACAGGAATGGCACTAAGAAAAGCGGAAACGCTTATCAATTAAGCAGTGTGCAATTGTAGTTAACTGTCCAGTTTGTAACCAACCAACTCACTTTCATTCATAGTCGCTATGAACGCTTATTAGCAGACTTACCCTGGGCTGATTACAGCATTACCTTACAGTTACGGGTAAGGAAGTTTTTTTGCATCAATAGGTTGTGTAAACGGCGCATTTTTACACAAAGGCTGACCAATGTAACCACACCTTGGGCTAGAAGAACTCTACGTTTAGCTCAACGACTGAGTGTGATTGGTTTAGCTAATGGTGGTGCAGCAGGGGTAAGACTCTGAGAGCATTTGCTCCCATTTGAAAACTACCGCGCTCAGTGGCGGGTAGTTTCCACTGGCTCCTTTGGTTGTTCCTGGGTTAGTTTTTGTTTGGTTTTGGGCGGAATAACATATGCTACTGCACCAAGTGCAACCATTCCACCACCTATGATATACATAATATTTCTAGTAAAGTATTGGGAGCCGATGTATCCAAAGGTGATTGCTGCCACTGTTGTGACAATCATTTGAGGTAGTTTCATAATTTAAAATGTTGTTTTTTGCTTAATGAGTGAAGGAGTCATTCTTACTCTTTGGCAATTGGTACTATTAATTTTTTATGGCTTAGGCTTTTCACCCAATGAAGCACTAGCAACAAAGCTGGAAAAACCAACAAGCATCCAGCCCAAGCAGACATGTTTTCGTATCTGCCATTCATACTGCTTACTAAGAGTAACTGGTTTTGTGTTCGCCTCAATCATCTCTAACCCCCAACACGAAAGCGTACCTATCCCAAACAAGCCACTACTGGCAATAGAGGCAATCGTGATTGTGTTTAGAATCCGAACGGTAAAATCCGGATTTCTTACAAGAGGCTTTAGCTGACGGCGATTACGGAGCAGGACTAATTTGTCTCTGTCTACAGGCTTTATATGCTCTTGTTCAATCAGAGGGTAAGCAATTTGTTGATTATTCATTCCTTGTCACCAGCATGTACTTTTAATAGCATCCATAATAGTGAACACATGATAAGCTTGCGTTACAGGTTGTACTACATTCCACAGAGGGGGATCAAATTTTCTTTGGTAAGAATTATTATTTCTAAATTCTTCTTTAATCATTCTCCAGCAACACCTGAATCCTGTTGGGCGATCCTTTCCACCTCATCTCGATAATCTCCATTCCCCTTGAAGGGTGTAGGCTTTTTCGAGTGAGTCTCTTTCAGACTGCGATCGCTCTGGGGTCTACCCCTTGGTTATGGTACAGGTCAAAGGTATCGAAGATGGGTTTGATAAAATCTCCAAACTCACCCAAAGCAAATACTTCTTGCCTGTTGTCGGTTTTACAGCGGGGGTCTGGGTTATCTGGCGTGGGCAGACGCATATAAACGTACTTACATCGCACTTCATCAAACTTGGTGTCTGTAGTGATGTTCCAGTCCGGGGGCGATTACAGCTGTAATGAATTTCTGCGCTTGAGCGATCGCTGTCAATTACTTTATATTTAAAAAAGCAAATTTACCATTAATACCGTTTGCTTCCATCTTTAATTGGGCAACATAAAACTGTTTTTGAACTACATCACCTTCTGGTGTAAAAGCAATTTCACCTAAAGGAGTTTGATAAGTTAATCTCAGTAATTCCTTGTTCAACTCTTGACGCAACTGAGGTAAAGTTAAATCCTTAATTCTGCTTTTTTTGTCTAAAGATTGCAATGCTTCTACATATACTTGTAAAGCAGCAAAAGCTTGTGCGCTAACTTGGGGTGGCTCTCGATGATATTGCTCAACATAAGCTTTACGAAAAGCAGTGTTAATTTCATTTTTGTATTCAGGACTATAAGCTTGAGCAATAATTACACCATCACAAAGCATCCTGCAAACTGAAAATATATGAGAAGTATTAAATCCATTTCCGCCAATAATTAAACCTCGATAGCCAAGTTCCCGTACTTGTTTGACTAAATTGCCTCCATCCACAGCTAATCCAGATATAATTATTAAATCTGGTTTTAAATTAATAGCATTACTGGCTTGCGCTTGAAAGTCGGTATCTGTAGTTTGAAACTTTTGGACTGTGACTAAATTTAATCCTAAATCTTTCACTGTTTTCTGAAAAATTTCAGTTTCTGATTTATTAAAGGCATCATTTTGTGCATAGAACACAGCCACCCTTTTGATTTGAGGATTTTGTTTAAGCGCTGCTTTGACTGCGTAAGGAGCGACGACTGCAACAGATGAAGAAACACGAGCTATATAATCACCAATCTCAGGAATGCCTTTAGCAGTATTTGATGCACCAATCACTGGAACCTGATTGCGTTCTGCTATCGGGTTAGCACTAAATGCCTGTTGTGACAGAGTAGGACCAATAATACCAACAACCTTATTTTGATTAATTAAACTGCCAAAGGCATTAATTGCTCCAACTTCATCGCCACCAGTATCTTGAAATATTAATTCGATTGCTTTACCATTAATCCCATTTTTGTTATTAAAATACTTCTGGGCAATTTTAACTCCATCAGTTCCCTCTTGACCTAGTAGTGCTACATTACTGGTTTGAGCAAAAGCGATCCCAATAGGAATAGTATTAGCTGCACTTGTTATTACTGCGGAATTATTTGCTGGAGTTAATCTAACGTTGCTACTTTTACTACAAGCTGTGATCAGCATCCAGCAAATAAATAATAATGCTGTATTACGTGAGATCCCAAACCAGAGCTTAACAGTGAGCGTGCTTTTCATAGATGCTCGATTATAATCTTTGGAGAATATCAGGGATTTTGAGATATTGTTCTTATATAGTACTTGTAAGGTGTTTAGTATACAAACTTATTCTGTTAACGCGGCAGTTACATGTTTTTCTTCTATATCTGTTGCTAAGACTTGATAGCCTAATACCAATTTAATATGAAGCTGCATAGAAAAGAGCTTCTAGGATAAAGTTAT
>NZ_JAVRCE010000126.1:0-7668 GCF_034530915.1 Nostoc sp. DedQUE09 | reverse complement strand
CTTATGACTTTATTCTTGAAGCTCTTTTCTATGCAGCTTCAATGTAAATTGATATGACACCATCAGAAACTCTCAGAACGATTTTAATAGATTACATCCCTTTAGCAACTGCAATTTCAACCGAAAAAGCAAGGTCAGAGTTTTTAATTGCACCAATTCTCGCAGAGGTCAGACGATTATTAAATAATAAAATATCACTATTCTCTGGAAATGAATTTAATGTTGATGCAACTCAAGGCTTGCAAGGTTTTTGCGATTACATCATCAGCAATTCGCAGGAGCAATTATTTATTTCTGCTCCGGTAATGTTTATTTTTGAAGCGAAAAAAGAGGATATTATCGGCGGTTTGGGTCAATGTGTAGCAGCAATGATTGCAGCGCAATTATTCAATCAAAATCAAGGCAATGAAGTAGGGCGAATTTATGGCTCGGTTACTAGTGGAACTAACTGGAAGTTTTTATTTTTAGAAGGGAAAACTGTTTATATAGATTCGACTGAGTACTATATTAAAGAAGTTGATAAAATTTTGGGTATTTTATTGCAACCTTTTCAGCCTGTTTTAACTGCTATTTGAATATACACCAGAATTCAGAATACAGAATTCAGGAGTAAAATACGCTTTATATCTGGGTAACAGACTTAGCTTGTGTATCTCACAACTTGAAATCTGCTGTATAGCAGGTGCTGATTTAACTTACTTGGTCAAGGTTTAAAATTTGCTAAGAAATAAGAGAAGTTAAAAAATTCGTCTACCATTACCACTATTCAATTGATATGAGTCTATTTTGTCTAGTTCACGGTGCTTTCCAAGCCACTTGGTGTTGGGATTTGCTAATTCCCTACTTAGAAGCACAGGGCCACAAAACTGTAGCAATGGATTTGCCAATTGAAAATGCATCTGCTACTTTGTCCCAATTTGCAGATACAGTAATTCAAGCGCTGCCAAAAACCGATGATGATATTGTCTTAGTAGGTCACTCAATGGCTGGTACTATAATTCCCCTGGTCGCAGAAGCGGTAAAAGTGCGTCAACTAGTGTTTGTGGCTGCGCTACTCCCCCATCCCGGAATTAGTACACTCGATCAATTTTCTCATCGTCTTGATTCTGATACACTCAAATCATTTAATTATCAAGCAAAAGAGCCAAGTAAACTCCAACAGTTCCACGATGAACCTGATATGTTTGAACCAGCTTCCGTAGGCAAAGATTATTCAGACGAAGCAGTATTAAGGGAGTTTTTCTTTCATGATTGTCAACCGGATGTAGCACAGTGGGCAATCTCAAAAAGTCGTTCGCAACAATCTATGGCATATATCTTTGAAACCAATCCTCTAAAAGCTTTGCCGCATATTGAGCGTAAATATATTGTTTGTACTAATGACCGAATATTGTCTCCTACATGGTCACGCTACGCTGCACGCAAGCGTTTAGGAGTCGATGCCATTGAATTACCTTCTGGGCATTGCCCACATCTGTCTCGTCCTGAACTTCTCGCCTCAATATTAACTAGTGATTAATTGTTTGAGCAATTTAAAATCTTTTGCCCAAGTGGCATATCTGAATGGTGCATTGGCGCAGCCCGCTATAGGCATCGCTCATAATAGATGAAGCCCGATAAAGGTAAACTGGTATGGATTGGAGAACTTATATTCATTCAGACCCGAAAATTCTCCTTAGAAAGCCTATCGTCAAAGGAACGCGGCTATCTGTGGAATTCATATTGGGGTTGTTTGCCGAAGGTTGGACAGAACAGCAAGTTACAGAAAGCTATCCAATCAGCCCTCTTGCAATCCAAGCTGTGTTTGCATTTGCGCCGGGTAATTAGGGAATACCATAAACTCAAAAAGGCTAGAAACCGCATTTAAGCTGTCTCTAGCCTTAATTTACTTAATGGGCAGTACCAGACTCGAACTGATGACATCCTGCTTGTAAGGCAGGCGCTCTACCAACTGAGCTAACCGCCCGTTTGACTAATCCTTAATTAATATAGCAAAACATTTCGCATTGCGCTAGTGGTTTCAAGAAAATCTTTTTTTCTCTTATACTGACTCAGTATTCAGTTAACTCAGGATGTAGGATGCCCTCTGGTCGGACGCACGATCGCATTACTATGTATGCTCTGCCGTTCGTGGCGGGCGTTACTTTCTGGCAAACTCGCAGTAGTAATGCGACTTTGTTAGTTGCAGGCGGGTTTCTCTTTGGTGGGCTGATGTTTGGCCCTGATTTGGATATTTACTCTGTGCAATTCCAACGCTGGGGTTTCTTGCGCTGGATTTGGCTACCTTATCAAAAAAGTCTCCGGCATCGTTCTTTTTTATCCCACGGGCCGATTATTGGCACGATTCTACGGGTAATTTATCTGGGGTGTTTGCTGGCTATTGTGGCAATTCTCGTTTTGGCGATCGCTCAAAGGTTATGGAATCTGAGTTTTAGTTGGCAAGATTTGGGACAAACTGTGGGGCGATCGCTCGTGCAATACGATACTGAATATATCGCCTTGTTTTTGGGGTTGGAACTCGGTGCAATGAGTCATTCTCTCAGTGATTGGGGGGGTTCGGCTTATAAGCGCGTGCGAAAACAGGGGGTTCGGGGGTTGCTTCCTAGTGGCAAAATTAAGAGGCGGAAAGTTACAAATCGCGGTAATCGTCGAGCTACAGTTACCAGAAAGAGCAACGGTAGAACGACAAAGGACAAATGACAAATGACAAGTGACAAAGTTGAGAGTTTGGCGGCGTTGCAAGAGTTGATTGAGGTGGTGGCGAAGTTGCGATCGCCTGATGGTGGTTGTCCTTGGGATTTGGCTCAAACTCCTGAAACGCTGACGCCTTTTGTGATTGAGGAAGCTTATGAGGTGGTGGATGCAATTAAGAGTGGAGATAAGGATGCGATCGCTGAGGAGTTAGGCGATTTATTATTACAGGTGGTATTACAAGCCCAAATCGCTAGCGAATCTGGGCAATTTTCTCTCAAAGAAATCACTCAGGGGATTTCTCAAAAGTTGATTCGCCGTCATCCTCATGTGTTTGGTGATGTGTCGGTGGCCAGTGTGGATGAGGTGCGGCAAAATTGGGAACAAATCAAAGCTGCGGAAAAGGGCGAAGCATCTCCAGACGCACAAAAATTTAGTGCTAAACTCGCTCGTTATGGACGTACTCTTCCCCCACTGACGGCGGCGATGAAGATTTCTCAAAAGGCTGCGGCGATCGGGTTTGAATGGGAAAATATCCAGGGCGTCTGGGATAAGTTTCATGAGGAGTTGGGAGAGTTCCAGCAAGCTTTAGCTGAGGAAACACCTGAACGACAAGAAGCAGAATTAGGCGATTTACTATTTGCAGTAATTCAGCTAGCGCGTTGGCATAATCTTGACCCCAGCACCGCTTTGCAAGGCACTAATCAACGGTTTGTCCAGCGATTAGAAAAAATGGAGGCGGTTGTTGACCGTCCCCTTTCTGATTACAGTTTGAATGAGTTAGAAACTCTCTGGCAACAAGCAAAAGCCCAACTTGCTCAAGAAAGGAGTGGGGAGTAGAGAATTGGGCAGAGGGGCAGAGGGGCAGAGGGGCAGAGGGGCAGAGGGGCAGAGGGGCAGAGGGGAAAGACTTACTGCAACTACTCCCCTGCTCCCCTGCTCCCCTGCTCCCCTGCTCCCCTGCCCCCCTGCTCCCCTGCTCTCCACTCCCTGCTCCTTTCTTCAAGATTTTTCAGCATCGAACCACTTATCATATAACGATTGATAAGTGCCATTTTCTTTGAGATTCAGCAAAGCCTGATTAATTTGCTTGCGGTAGGGACTGTTGTTAGGCAGAATGATGCCGTAGCTTTCTTCACGTAAGATACTGCCAACAATCTGTGCTTTTCCTTTGCCTTCATTGGCAACATAAAAAAGGAGTACAGGTGCATCAAACACCACGGCATCAGCTTTTTTTGTTTGCAGAGCATTGTAAGCTTGCTCAATCTTAGGAACTTCTAAAACTGAAATCTTATGTTCTCGCAGATATGTGGCTGCTGTACTACCCGCAGTTGTGGCTACTACCTTGCCGGGTAAATCGTCTATGCTCCTGATATCGCCCTGAAGCTGTTGTACTGTCAATGATGTAGTAGCGCTGGCTGTAAAGTAGGCGGCAAAAAGTACTCCGATGAACATCCAAACAATACCTACTAGGCGTCCCAATACCCCCTTGGGCATTTCATCAGCTTGGGTTGCTAATGTGGCAGCTGACCACCAACAGGCTTTAAAAATGCCAGGAAAGTATGATTTGGGAATCATCCCATCTTTATGATTGCGCTCAGATAACCAAATAATGTGGGCTGCTACGACAATTAGCACTAAGGCAACGCCTATTACTTGCAAGAGGCTAGTAGAGAAAAATAATTGCCAAATATTTGGGAAGGCGCTGTCGTTGGTTTCTGCGTTTCGTACCATTATTTGCAGCCCCCCAGCAAAAATGGGTAATGAGAAATCAAAATTCTGCTGGCGTTCAGCTGTAATCGAGATAGCTGAAATTCCCAAGTTGGCTTTGCGGTCCTTAATGGCAGAAAGCAGTTCCGGCACAGTGGAATATTCTATAAATTTAGACTCTACACCTATTTGCTTGGCGATGCTGCGCCAGAGGTCGATACTGAATCCCGATAGTTCACCTTTGTTTGGTACTACAAAGGGCGGTATAACTCGTGTAGCTACTAATAATGGTTGTTGGAGTTTTGGGGATTGCTGGGGTTCCGGTTTTTGGGTCAGTCCTGGGGATGTCATTAACAACAATGCCAGAATTCCACCTACTAATCCTATGCAGGTATACAGTGCTAAGGAACGTCTGGTTTTGTTTTTATGGTCATATCTGCCAATCGGGCTTTTTCTCGCAGCCATAAGTTGGCGAAATCTAGTAGCGATCGCATTTATCATCAGAATTCTCTTAGTGTTGTGTGCATAATCTATTTATCATGCCCACCCCATACCAATTAAGTTATAAAAACATTTGCTGAAATCTACCTATTATGTTTCTTGCTGTACAACACTGTAGATAGATTCCTTGATGAACTCTTTATTTTACAATGGGAATTAGAGGTTGAGGAAGTATTTTGTGTCTAATTCACTTTACAGAACTCGCGTCGTCAAGACAAACCTCTATCTTTTGAGCAATAGGTTTAAGATCAGTTTTTAGCGTACATTTGGGTTTACATTTAGCCTGATGTTTTGTCTGGCGTGTGGTTCTTACGTCTTAGCAAAGTGAGCAACATGAATGTAGACGATTTTAGTCAACAAGTAGAGATATTGCGCTCACGGGTAACGGGATTAGTGCAAAAGACTGCAAGTGAGCCATACTCTGAGCAAGAGCTAACATTAGAAGCTTTTGAGGAACTTCAAATTACTTTAGAAGAACTAAAAGTCGCCTCCGAAGAACTACAAGCAACACGAATCGTAGTAGAGAAGGAGCGTCAGCGCTACCAAGAATTATTTGATTTTGCGCCTGATGGTTATTTGGTAACTGATACATTCGGCACTATCCTGGAAGCTAACCGTGCTGCTAGCAAACACCTCAATATTTCACAGCGATTTTTGATTGGCAAACCGCTGCTTACTTTCATCGCCCAGTCAGATCATCAAGCTTTTTTTAATTACCTAACTCAGTTGCAGCAGATCGACCGAGGCGGGGAATGGGAAGTGTGTTTGCAACCACGAGAAAAAATCTGTTTTGATGTCGCTTTGACAGTAGTTACCGTCCGTAACGAAAAAGGTAAGCCAGTTGCTCTGCGCTGGCTAATGCGTGACATTAGCCAGCGTAAGCATTTAGAGTTGCAGCGCCAGCAGTTATTTGACAATGAGCAAGCCGCCCGAATCGCAGCCCAAGCCGCAGAGAAGCGCTCTAATTTTTTGGCTGAAGCAAGTAGGGTGTTAGCATCTTCCTTGGATTATCGCACTACCCTAACCAGCGTCGCGCAATTAGCAGTGCCTACCCTCGCTGATTGGTGTATTGTGGATGTCGTCGAAAATAATTTGCCAGTCTTCACTAACCCAGTCATCATTGCATCTGAACCAGCCAAAGAAGCGCTGATACGAGAACTTCAACAACGCTATCCAATTCCTGTTGATGCTGACTATGGCCCACCGAAAGTTTTACGGACTGGTAAGCCGGAACTGGTGACAAACATTCTTGAGTCTTCATTACAGAAAAAGTCCTCGAACGAGGAACACTTCAGTCTGCTGCGCCAACTCCAAATCAACTCTCAGATGGTAGTACCACTGTTACTACGCGAACGTAAGCTGGGGACAATTCTATTTGCGTCTGCGCAACCAGGACGCCATTACACTACTGTAGACTTAGAAATGGCTGAAGAACTTGCTCAACGAGCAGCATTCGCCATTGACAATGCCCAACTTTATCGGCAAGCCCAAGAAGCTAACCGCATCAAGGAAGAATTTTTAGCGATCGTTTCCCACGAACTTCGTACACCTCTCAATTCTATGCTGGGTTGGGTTCAACTAATACGTACTCGCAAATGGAATGAAGCAACTACCTATAAGGCATTGGAGACAATCGAGCGGAATGCCCAACTTCAAAGAAAACTGATTGAAGATATCCTAGATATCTCACGGATTGTACAAGGGCAAATTCGCCTAAATATCCGTAAAGTTGACCTTCTGCCTGTAATTCAGGCGGCAATTGAAGCTGTATATCCCACATCTGAAATTAAGAATATTAAAATTGAATCTAATCTTGACTCGTCAGTTGGTCAAGTTATGGGTGATGCAGAACGCCTGCAACAAGTTATATGGAATTTGCTCTCTAATGCCGTCAAGTTCACACCTAACGGAGGGCGAGTTGAAGTACATCTGGAACAGGTAAACTCAAATGCTCAGATAACTGTCTCTGACACAGGTAAGGGAATTAGTACTGACTTTCTACCTTATATCTTTGAGCGCTTCCGTCAAGCTGATAGCACAACTACTAGAGCAGACAATGGTTTAGGTCTGGGGCTAGCAATTGTACACCATTTAGTAGAAATGCACTCAGGCACAGTCTACGCATTTAGCGAAGGGGAAGGAAAAGGAGCAAAATTTACAGTGTCCTTACCTTTAATAGAACCGCAACCAGAGGAGTTAATTAAAAAGAGTAAAGTAAAAGTCGGAAACCTCTCAATACTCAACGGCTTGCAAATACTTGTTGTAGATGACAATGCCGATACGCGGGAGTTAATTGCCTTCATTCTTGAACAGTCTGGAGGGCAAGTGACAGCAGTTAGCTCAGTAAGTGAAGCTCTGGAAGCACTAGAACGATTAAAACCACATGTTATGGTCAGTGATATCGGAATGCCAGATGAGGATGGTTATTCCCTGATTCGGAAACTGCGGGCGCAGGAAACAGAGCAAGGGGAGAAGATTCTAGCTGTAGCACTAACAGCATTTGCTAGAGAAGAAGAACACAAGCTAGCTCTGCAAGCTGGGTTCCAAGTTCATTTATCCAAGCCAGTTGAGCCAGAAGAGTTGGTGAAAGTGGTAGCGAACCTTACCAAAGGTAGCAAACAAGTTTAACGCACAATTAAGCTTTTGGTAACAAATGCGATCGCCAAATCAACAAATGCGAACTCCAAATCAACAAATGCGAACTCCAAATCAACAAATGCGATCGCCAAATCAACAAATGCGATCGCCAAATCAACAAATGCGAAC
>NZ_JAVRCE010000125.1:6343-7820 GCF_034530915.1 Nostoc sp. DedQUE09 | reverse complement strand
TTTTTTCTTTTAATCCTTTTATTCAGAATACTAGGAAAGTGACAAAAGAGGGTTATAGCAATAGCCAGATAAGTTAGGACGCTAAACGTAAGACATATTCCATCGTTTCTCGAAGAGAATCAAACTGCTGAAGTTGTTTGCGAATTCGACTTTTCAACCACGACCAGCATTTCTCAATTTTGTTGAGGTCTGGGGAATAAGGTGGTAAATATAAGATTTCACACTCAGCATCTCGAATCAACTGTTCAATACGTCCACCTTTGTGAAAAGTGGCATTGTCCATGATCACAACTTGCCCTGGTTTAAGTACAGGTACTAAGCACGTTTCCAGCCAGGTCTCAAACACATCTCGTTTCCTTGACCCCTCAACTGTAAAGGGAGCCATCAACTGCTGATGACATAATGCTGCAATCATATTTACCCGTCCTTGGCGTCGCCCAGACTTGAGGGCATGAAAGCGATCGCCTTTTTCATTCCAGCCATAGCCATAATCGTCTCGACTATCCATGCCAGATTCATCAATATAGACGGTCATATCCTTCTCCAGCAAGGCTATCTGAGCAGTAAACACACTGCGTTTGCACTCGTCTCGTTCTTGATAACCATAGGTCTTTTTTTTCGCGTAAAACCGATTTTTTGTAATCCACGGGAGATAGTACGCGCACTAATCTTGTCTTCCCATAATTGTGCCATCTGGGCTTGAGTCTTATCCCCATGTACTTTCACAAAGGCTCGAAATTTAGCCCAGTCGGTGATTTTGTGGTTATGACCAGGCGACTGATTCCGCCTTGCCTGGAAATCTCCAGTTTCTGCAAAGCATTTTAACCATAAATCGATTGTGTTTCGACTAATGTTGAATAGTTCACTAGCTTCGCTTTTCTTTAGTCCATTCAATTCTATTGCTTCAATTACCTTCCGACGGAAATCGTAACTGTAGGGTTTTGGCATGAGTATTCCCCGATTTTGCAACGTAATTCTCTTTCTACTTTACGTCCTAACCATAATGGCGATTGCTATACAAACTCAAAAGGAAAAAAGACTAATATTTGCAGGTGACTTAAACCTAACTCCTTGGTTCTCTGTTCTCTGTGGGTACTGATTGCCAAGCAAGGCGATCTTTCCAGTGCGATGTGAAATTAATTTGAACTGCTTGCTTAAAGCCCTCTAAAGCTGCTGAAAAAGCTTTCTCTTTTAGCTTTGCTGCACCTTGGTTGTGCAACTGTTTAGAAAATTGTGGATTCCATACATATTTTTGACAAGTTTGGTGGGCAATTTCTACATCACTGCCATTTTCAGGATTTTGAAAGACGGGATGATAGTGTAACCTGTTGCAGCAAACTTGCAACCATTCTTGCCACCCACACTGCCACAAGCGGACTGTTCCATCAAGACTACCACTGGCAATCAGTTTACCATCAGGGCTAAAAGCTGCGGAATTTACCCAATACTCATGCCCGCGCCAAGGTTGACCAATGGG
>NZ_JAVRCE010000125.1:0-6243 GCF_034530915.1 Nostoc sp. DedQUE09 | reverse complement strand
GTTGCCGTCAATATCCCACAAGCGCACTGTCGAATCATTGCTAGCACTGACAATCCACTTGCCATCAGGGCTAAAGGCGACAGAATTAACTTCTTTTTCATGTCCGCGCCAAGGTTGACCAATGGGGTTGCCGTCAATATCCCACAAGCGCACTGTCGAATCATTGCTAGCACTGACAATCAACTTACCATCAGGGCTAAAGGCGACAGAATTAACTTCTTTTTCATGTCCGTGCCAAGGTTGACCAATGGGGTTGCCGTCAATATCCCACAAGCGGATTGTAGAATCATTGCTGGCACTGACAATCCACTTGCCATCTGGGCTAAAGGCGACAGAATTGACCCAATTCTCATATTTGCGCTGCGATCGCCCGATGACCCGATCTTGTAATATTTGATGTAGCTCCCACAAACGCACAGTTTGATCGCCACCACTGACAATCAGCTTGCCATCGGGGCTAAAGGCTAGGGAATTAACCTGTCCTTTATGTCCCCGCCAAGGTTGACCAATGGGGTTGCCATTGATATTCCACAAGCGTATTGTCCGATCGCAGCTACCACTAATAATAAACTTGCCATCAGGGCTAAACGCTACATAATTTACATGTCCTTCATGCCCGCGCCAAGGTTGACCAATGGGATTACCTTGGATGTCCCACAACCGCACTGTAGAATCACTACTACCACTGACAATAAACTTGCGATCGGGGCTAAAGGCGGCGCAAATAATTTTCGCCTCATTTTTGTGCCAGGGTTGAGTGATGGTGTTACCTTGTAAATCCCACAAACACACCGTTCCGTCAAAACCAACACTGATAATGCGTACCCCGGAGGGGTTGGCGCAGCCATCGCCATTTGGGCTAAAGGCGACGGAAATAACTCCTTCCTTGTGTCCGCGCCAGGGTTGAGTAATGGCGTTACCTTGTAAATCCCACAAACACACCGTTCCGTCAAAACCAACACTGACAATAGAATCGCCATTTGGGCTAAAAGCGACGGAAATAACTCCTTCCTCATGTCCCTGCCACGGTTGAGTAATGAGATTACCTTGTAGATCCCATAAACACAAAATTCCGTCAATACTGCCACTAATAATAAACTTGCCATCAGGACTAAAGGCTATACAATTAACCTCTTGCTCGTGTCCACACAAAAATTGAGCAGTAGGATTGCCAATGATATTCCACAAGCACACGGTAGAATCGCTACTGCCACTGGCAATAAACTTGCCATCAGGACTAAAGGCTAGACAATTAACCTCTTGCTCGTGTCCGCGCAAGCTATTTGCCTCTGTGGGTGTGTTCATTGCTTCCTTTAAGCTTCCCAAAACAGAAGCTAGAAGGTGGTTTGGGTATTTATCTAGATTCTCACCCATTGTTTGAATTGCCAGCACCAAACCCTCTAGCGGTTGCACAGGAAGTAAATTCAAAACCCTGGCGGATTGCTCGCGCAGTTTTAATTCAGTCAGTGCAAGATTTAACTTTTGAATCTCTTGTTCCTTTTCTCTCGAATGGCGATCGTGCCATCCAAGACTAGGATTAATAAATTGATTAGCTTGTTCTCTTAAATAACCAAATGTTTGCTCTTTTAATTCTTGATAAGTCTTTATCTTCAGAACCCCGTTTGCAATATCTTCTCTTTCCCACAATACATTCAGGGTGTATGCCAGAAGTGGTAAAGAATCATCTTGTTGGTGAAAATCATGAATAATTTGCTCAACTAGACCTTGTTCAAAGGTGACGCCATGTCTAGCAGCAGGTTCAGCGATCGCTAACTTTAATTCTCCATCGCTCATTCTAGTGAGTATACAACTATAGCGATCGTGGATCTTTGCAAGTTGGGGATACTCACTAAATTTATCCAAAAAATCAGACCGCATTGTTAAAACAATTTTGACAGAGCTATCCTGCTGCTGGAACAGTTGAAAGATACTAGCAACAAATTTATCACGTTCTGGCTTTTGAGTTTTTGTAAACAGTTCTTCAAATTGGTCAATAAAAATCAGAACGCACTGATAATCTTGTTTAAGGAATGTGACAATTTTAATTAGGGTATTTTCTCTTATTTCTCGACTAATATCCGCTATTGGTGATTTTTTTCCATAATTAGAAGTAAGACACTGATAAAGAGATTTAAAAGGATTTTCATCTGGGTGAAAACTTATATTAATTAATGATTTTTTATAAAATCCTAAATAAGGAATTAAACCTGCCCGAATCAATGATGATTTGCCACTCTCTGATGCTCCTAGAAGCAAGAGTACATTATCTTTTTTTAAGCGATCGCCCAGATTAGCAATCCACTTCTCCCGACCAAAAAATTTGTCTTTATCTTTAATTTCAAAAGTTTTTAGTCCTAAGTAAGGAGAGTCTGTTTTAAGTGGACGACAATAAATATCCTCAAAATTACTGTCAGAAAAAAAGTCGTATTCAGAAATACCTTGGACATTATACCCAATATTTATATCGCCTACAGAACTGTTAACCATCTTATCTTCTTACCTTTGGACATCTCTGGCTAAATCTTTACCTCAGTTATAGTTCCTCGCCTAATCTTTGTAAGTAACTCAACAAAATTAATTACACATTCTCTTGTAAAGCTTTCCCTGTCGCCGTCCTATAGGATCGCAAGTCCAATTACCCCCCTTAATCCCCCCTTGTAAAGGGGGGAAAAAAAGAAATCTAGTTCCCTCCCCTTTACAAGGGGAGGGTTAGGGAGGGGTAAAACCCGGATTTGTCAATTATTTCCAACTTGTGTGTACACGGTAGCCTATAGGATAGAAGTTTTGTAAATTCCATCTGTGAAAGATTAAGGTTTTAAATAGCTTTATTCAGCAAAATTACTTAAGTAATTTTCAAAAATATGTAGTAACTTTATCCTAAAACGCCAGAAATGACAAACGGGATGGAACTTTTTGATAACCTACACCTTGCTATGTTTAGCGGCAAAGGTGGAGTCGGAAAAACGACAATCTCCTGCACCTTTGCATATCGTTGGGCGCAGAAATTTAGCAATGAGCAAATTCTTTTAATCTCAACCGATCCAGCTCACTCTCTTGGAGATGTCTTACAAGTTAGCGTTGATGACATTCCTCGTCCCATAGCAGAACTACCCAATCTACTAGTAAGGGCGTTGGATGCAAAGCTTCTGCTACAAAAGTTTAAAGAACGTTATGGTCAGGTATTAGAACTGCTAGTGGAACGGGGTAGTTTTGTTGAAGGAGAAGACTTGTCTCCAGTTTGGGATTTAAATTGGCCTGGACTGGACGAATTGATGGGTTTGTTAGAGATCCAACGCCTTTTCAACGAACAGCAGGTAGATCGAGTAGTAGTGGATATGGCTCCTAGCGGCCATACTCTCAACTTGTTTGGATTGATGGATTTTTTAGACACTTTCCTCCACTCTCTCGAACTATTTCAAGAAAAGCATCGGTATATTAGCAAGACCTTTGCTGGAAGTTACACACCCGATCGCGCTGACGAGTTTTTGCAAACCCTGAAAGCTGAACTTTCCCAAGGTCGTCGTCTGCTTCAAGATCCCACCCATACAGCTTGTTTGTTAGTTGCGATCGCCGAACCAATGAGTTGGTTGGAGTCAAAACGATTCCTAGAAGCCTTACAAACCATGCAGATGCCTTGCGGAGGGTTGTTCGTCAACCAAGTCCTTGCCAGTGCGACTGACGCAGATCGTTACCAAGAACAACAACCGCTCATCAGCCAGTATACGGCTCTTGCTAACGGAAAGCCGATTTTTATCGTGCCACAGCAAGATAAAGAGCCTTTGGGGATTCTAGCCCTTAAGCATCTCATCAACCAAATCCATATTCCTCAGCTTGAACCACTATCTCCTGTTCATCTACTCCCAGTTCAATGGCCGGAAACAATTCCTCCTAACTTTGGAGATTTTCTCACCCAAGGTCGTCGCCTGTTACTAATTGGCGGTAAAGGTGGAGTAGGTAAGACCACAGTAGCAGCTGCCATTGGTTGGGCTATGGCTCAACAACATCCCGATCGCAAAATTCGCATGGTTTCCATCGATCCTGCTCACTCCTTGGGTGATGCCTTTGGTTTGAGTTTAGGACACGAACCGTATCAAATAACTCCTAATCTTCGAGGTCAGGAAGTGGATAGCGATCGCATTGTCGATCAATTCAGAGCCGATTACCTGTGGGAACTGGCCGAAATGATGAGTGGCGAAACACAAACAAGCGAAACTATTGAAATGGCTTATGCTCCTGTTGCTTGGCGCAAAATTGTCGGTCAAGCTTTACCAGGGATTGATGAAATGCTTTCCCTGTTAACAGTAATGGAATTGCTAGAGCAACAAGAAGAAGACTTGATTATTTTAGACACTGCTCCTACAGGTCATCTTCTGCGTTTTCTAGAAATGCCAAATGCACTGGCAGACTGGCTAGCTTGGATTTTCAAACTCTGGATCAAGTATCAGAATGTTCTTGGTCGTACAGAATTTATGGGGCGTTTACGAACTTTGCGACAGCGCGTAGTCAAAGCCCAAAAAGTACTAAAAGACCCACAAAAAGCAGAGTTCATTGGGGTTACACTTAACCAGGCTAGTGTACTTGCCGAACAACAACGCTTGTTCAAATCTCTGCAAGAAATAGGTGTGAGCCAGAATTACCTTGTTCTCAACCGTTTTACTTCTACAGCAACCATTAATTGCGATTTTCCAGGTTTGACAATGGTTCGCTTACCAATGCTTCCTCGCTCAGTTCAGCCTTTAGAACGCATCCAAGCAGCAGCAGTCTGTTTATTTTAACGGCTAATTAGACTAAATACTTTCATACCCAAAGAGAAATTTATTATGCACCGCACTCCAAAACGTGGACAAATTCAAGCCAAACTTAGCACCATGCCTCCTCAACGTTCTCAAGCAACAGTTTACTTAAATGCTTACAAAATGATGTTAGAGAAGGAGCGTTTAGAGCAGGAACTAGAGAAACTCGAAGCACGCCGACATCAGATTCAGCAGCGTCTTGCTATTTTAAATAGTCAAATAATTGCTGAAGAGGACGTTACTTATCAACAAGTAAATACTGACGTAGAGGACAATAAACCAAAATTCAACACCCTAACATTGGAATACTAAGTAATAAGATTTAAGCTTGCCTATTCTTCACAACTTCCTTGCGCGCTCGAAGCTTAAAATACTCCCATATTGAAATTTTTATCAGATTTCAATATGAAATTAGTAGTCTCTGGTTCGTAAGCTCAACAAGGATGTATTGATGTTATGAGTAAGAAAGGAAATTAAATTTTATTAAATATCTTTTTGAAGTAAAGTTTAATTTTTTAAATCATCAACGTAAAACTCTGCCGCAGTTATTTCCCATTTTATCCAGCCTTGCGGTTTAATCAGCAAGCCCTCTATTAAATATTCTGAGTATTCTAAATTAGAGTTGCTATTGATGGGAAATTCATTAGTAAACAAGTGCTTTTTTACATCTTTGCTTTGCCCTTGATTATATTCATAAAAAATTCTTTTTGAATATTTTACTCCTTGAAATATAAGCCTACATGGTTCCTCAAACTTACTTGTAGCTGCTAACGGATGTGGAGGATATATTTCTAGCCCTGTTTGAATGTTAACTATAATAGAATTTTGATTAATTTCAAAGCTTTCTATTTTACATTCGGGGAAATGAATATCATCAAAATAACCTTTTACAATATTCATGACTTTTCATTAAATTCTAGATTTTCATCATAAACAAGAACTAATTCACCAAGTTTTTGAGCATTGCTACTTGTAGTTTTCGTATTATCAACAGCATCAGCTATGAGCAAAAACTTCAGTTGTAAAAAACGTTCTTTGTGAGTAACGCCTAATGAACTGCTAACTAATTCGGCTTCTAGGGTACAAGGTAACGTAATTTTCATCTTGTTCATCCCAATAGCCACACACTTTATAATCACACTGGTCAATATGTTCTTGAACAATAACATTAGTATCTAAACTTTGTAATATTTCAGTTAAATCTTGCCAAATTTGATGATTTTTTAGTTCGAGCCTTGTCATAGTTATCCCAACGTTAATTCACCCAACTGTATATCAACGACTAACCGACGATTTGTTAACCATTCACGACCGAGCAAAACTTCTGTTAAATCTTTGCCAACATGTACAGGTATGTCAAACTCTTGGCCATCAAATAATAATTGACCAAGATAGATTTCTGGAGTTTAGACTAAAAGCGATATGAGAGAACGTAAATCAAATAGAATTA
>NZ_JAVRCE010000124.1:0-8157 GCF_034530915.1 Nostoc sp. DedQUE09 | reverse complement strand
CTCACACTACTGAGCAGTCTGCTACTTCATCCTGATTACTGAATCGGTGTTCTAGAAGTCACGCGATTCCTACTTCAACGAGTCCTGCCTGGATGACTCCAGGACTTACAGATTCTCCATAGGCGTTTAGAGCATCCGGCGCACCGACGGCTGCTGTTAAAAGTTTTAATCCCTCACCCAATATGTTCAAAGCCGCATTATTGTCTCTCAAATTGTAATTACTGCAAGTAGGACAAGTCCATTCACGCAGTTTTAAATCTTTGACTAACGGGTTAATGAAACCACAATGATTACAAGTTTGAGATGAGGGGTAAAATGTACCAACTTTCTGCACAATTCTGTCATGCCACAAAGCTTTATATTCCAGCATGGCAATGAACTTAGACCAGCTAGCGTCCGTTATACTCATTGCCAACTTGTGATTTTTAACCATATTAGCAACTCGCAAATCTTCGATACAGATAATACTGTTTTCTTTGATTAAGCGAGTTGATAGCTTGTGCAGAAAATCGTCTCTAAGATTAGTAATTCTTTCGTAAGTACGAGCCAGCTTGATTTTCACTTTGACTCGATTACTACTACCCTTGACACTACGACATAGCTTTTTATGTGCTTTACGTAACTTCCTTTTTTGAGTTCTGTAATATTCCGGATTATCTACAACTTCTCCATTGCTGGTAACAAGATAGGACTTAATTCCCAAATCTAAGCCAACATTTTGTGTGACTTGAGAGTATTTTTCTATCTCTGTTTCACATAAAATACTAGCAATATATTTACCTGATGAAGTGCGAGTAACCGTAACATTTACAAGCTTTCCGGTAATGTCTTGAGACTTGTGAAACTTTACCCAACCTAGTTTCGGAAGCTTTAAACGATTCTCTATTACCTGAATGTTGCCGTTGGTCAGGTTAGTTTTGTAAAACTGCTTGGAGACATGTTTGGTTTTGAATTTAGGAAAGCCTACGCCCTTCTTGCCTTGAGCTTTTTGGCAATCATGAAAGAAGTTTTTATACGCTGTTTCTAGATTCTTGAGCGAGTTTTGTAGAGCAAATTTATCTACCTCTTTGAGCCATGCAATCTCTTTTTTAAGTAAAGTTAACTGCTGACTACAAGCACTATAGTTTAACGTTTTTTTCTCAATGTTATATAACTCTTTTCTCAGTGCTAAAAAGTGGTTGTACACAAACCTTGCACAGCCAATAGTCTTGTTAATTAAGACTTGTTGGTTGTGTGTGGGAGTTAGTGTAATCTTGAATGCTTTCTGCACGTAGAAAAACTTCTTAAACGTGTTAAATACACTGGTATTGTAACACAAAGTCATGCTCAATATGGAGCGCCTAACTCATGACTATAAGTCACGAGTGTGCGGCTTGTAGATATCAATTAAATTACCATATCGATGAAACAGTTGCTGGGCTGGCATATTCAAGCAATCGTTCCCACCCCAATACCCATGCAGTTTTTACTCTTATCTCTTTACCGTTGCTGAATTTTATAAATTCTCCACCTCCGTCAAAAAATACATCAACAACCAATTGATTTCGCACATCGCGTCCCCACATTTTGTCTGCGGCATTCCACCACCTCTGCCCAGGCGATTCAAACATGGGCAGTTCTAAATATTCATCACGCCATGCTTTCGGCTTCCAATTATCCTGTAGCGCACGAATTAATAAGGCGTTGGGGAAAATCTCTTTCTCGTGTTCACTCAACCACAGCGCATATTCAATTGCACTTCGCAAGGCATCTTCTAAGTCATACGAACAACCTTCAAGTGCATCTTGGACTTCGGCATCTGCAAAATTCACACCGATAGTTATCAGCGCTGGTTCGTATTTCTTGAACACCTCGTACTCAACCGATTCCTTTTCCCAAAACCACATAGCATACCCCTAACTATGTTGAGCATAATTAAAATTTACCATCAGAAAAGGCAGTTGATTGGAAGTCAAATTTCCTGATGTCAACTTCCTGGTGAACCCTAGACTTCCCCGACATCGGGAAAATTTATTTCATCATGAAGGAGGTGCTATTTTACAATAGTATAAATTTTTGTACTAAAGCTGAAAGCATTGCCATACAATGAATACAGCCTAATGTTAAATGTAGCGACTTGCACTTATTCAGATTCAGCTATCTTTATAATTATTCAAAAAGAGCCGCACCCGCCGTATATTGTGTCTTAATTGACATATCACCTGGGTATTACCCATGTAGCGTATGACTATAAATTTACCTGTCCCCCAGGATTATCAATATCAATTTGGTGGTAGTCTTCCTGCTAATGCACCTACCTACGTCACACGCAAAGCTGATGCAGATTTGTATCAGGCTGTGAAAGCTGGAGAGTTTTGTTTTGTCCTTAACTCTCGACAAATGGGTAAATCTAGTTTGCGTGTTCGCACAATGCAAAGGTTACAGGATGAAGGAATTGCTTGTGTATCTATTGATTTAACCGCAATTGGGACATCAGGGCTAAAGTCTGAACAATGGTATGCTGGGATTATTGATACGATTTCTGGTTCTGAAAGTTTAAAGTTAGGTGAGCAGTTTGATTTAGATGAGTTATGGTCAGAGAATTCCCGCTTATCTGATGTGCAGATTTTTGGTAAATTTATTGACAAATTACTAAAATTAATCACGATACAGATTGTTATTTTTATAGATGAAATTGATAGTACTCTCAGTTTAAAATTCTCGGTTGATGATTTTTTTGCTTTAATTCGAGCATTCTTTAATCAAAGAGTTGATAATCCTGAATATCAGCGCATTACTTTTGTGCTGTTGGGGGTCGCCACCCCTTCTGAGTTAATTCAAGATAAAAAGCGCACTCCTTTTAATATTGGAAAAGGAATTGAGTTAACCGGATTTGAATTTGCAGAAGCTTTCCCTTTAATCAAGGGATTCTCTGGACAAAGTAGCAACCCGGAAACCGTACTAAAAGCGATTTTAGACTGGACTGGAGGACAGCCATTTTTAACTCAGAAAGTCTGTGAATTTGTCCGTAAATCTGCAAATGTAATTTCCCCAGGTGAGGAAGCTGCTTTTGTAGAGAATTTAGTCAGAAGTCGAGTGATTGAGAACTGGGAATCTCAAGATGAACCGGAACATTTTAGAACGATTCGGGATAGGATTTTAAAAAGAGATGAACAGAAAGCAGCATACTTATTAGATTTATATCAGCAAGTATGGCACTCAGGCGGAATAGATATTGATAGTAGTATTGAACAGAGTGATTTACAGTTAGCAGGAATCGTTGTTAAAAAAGAGAGTAACTTAAAGGTTTATAACCTGATTTATCAAACCATTTTTGACAATTTATGGATTGAGAAAACTTTAGCCAGTTTGCGTCCTTATGCAGAGAATTATCGTCAGTGGGTATTATCAGGGAAACAGGATGAGTCTCGGTTATTGAGAGAAAATGCTTTAGTAGAAGCCGAAACTTGGGCAAAGGATAAAAGTTTAGGTTTTCAAGATTTAGAATTTTTAGCAGCTAGTCGTAAACGAGAACGAGAAGAAGAACTAGCAGAAACAGAAACACAGTTAGAATTAGAAAGAGAAAGGAAAGAAAAGGAAGCAGCAGAAAAAGCTAGACAAATTGAAGCGGAAGCTAAACAAGAAGCAGAAAGTCAATTGATAACTGCTAGAAATAGAATGCGTTTTGGAGTGGTGGTTTTATCTGTTACTTTAGGGATTACAGGTTTGTTAGGAATAGGTGCATTTATCCAACTGCAAACTGCTCACAGAAATACAGATGAACTCAACCAATCTATTGATAAAATTAGAAACCTGTCAGCAGTGGCTTCTCAACTGCAACAAAAGGGAAAAACGAACGAAGCCAATCAGTCTTTGAATATTGCAGGTTTGGTTTTGCAGAAGAAAATTAATAATTCTCAGCTAAAAGAGGCTTTGTTAAATAGTTCGCTGGTTTTAGGGTATCAATATCTAGCTGATACCGACAAGGATCAAAATCAAAAGAAAGATTTAGAAAAGGCTGAAAGAGATTTTACTAAAAGCCTGGAACAATTATCAATAATAGAAAATCAAATTGATAAAACTCCTGATAATTTAACCACTTTAGTTTATATTAACTACGTTAAAGGACAATTAGAGGAACGCTCAAATCAATCTAAGGCTTTAGCAGATTATAAAAAAGCATTTGATTCTATCAGTATTTTAAAATCTCAGTTTAAGTCTAATCTTGATTTATTTACCTTAGACTTAAATATTCTCTACAATGGCAATGCTGATATTGTAGCTTTGCTTTATCGTAAACTTAAAAAACTGGATAGCTCCAATCCAGTTTATGCTGAATCTTTAAAGGAACATTTATTGAATGAATTAGATTATTTGATGCAGCAGCAAAGATGGAGGGAAGCAGATTCAAAAAATTGGCAGTTTATTTTATATTCAGCAGGAAGGGAAGAAGAAAGCTATTTAAATTTAAATGATCTCAAAAACTTTAATTGTAAGGATTTAAAACAACTAGATACACTTTGGGTAAATAACTCTAAGGGGTATTTTGGTTATAGTGTCCAGAAAAAAATATATTTGGCTAGTGGCAATTCTCTTGATTTTGATTGGGAGAAGGGAGAATGGAAAAATTGGAACGAGAAAGGGTATAATGATTTTACAAAAAGTGTGGGATGGAAAGGACAGGATGGGGAGTGGAGGAAGATTGAGGAATTACCTATGAACCTGAAGGGAGAAGAGGAAGAATCTATTTCGAGGAGAGGAGAACTCCCTATTTTGGGTGGGGGACTTGGACTTGGAGGTATTTCGGGTGAATTGCGGGAAATAGGCAGCGATGGCATTATTATATATCGACATTTACGGGGATTTCGCGGAAGACTACTCTTCTCTTCTTGCAGAGACTTGTAAATGGTAGCAGATAAGGCTTTTAGAGAATTGTAAAGATTTATTTATGGGATATTTTCCACGCAGTAATAAGGCTTTGGGAGATTCGATATCTGGCACTAGGCAATGCACAACCCAAAGAAAAAAAACAAACAACACAGAGGGAACTGAGAAGAGCTAATTTAGAGTCGTTAATATTACCAAAAAGTAGCAAATTCCTCTAAAAAAGACATTTTTAGTGATAAATAGAGACACTGCTCCTATCTTCATCTCAAATCATTGATTGTGATCTTTAAAAATCATCCCTGCAACTTGGGGATTGTAACAATTAGCAAAAATAAATTTCTCAGCCACATCAACAATTTCTGAATTACTTGCCTCCCAACTATCCCAAGGTAATCGCATCTGTCCTGGTGATGCTTTTTTTCCTTTGCCTTTAATTACTTTAGGCAAAAATTGATTACCCCAAAAATAGCGTTTTTCTGTTTTCGCTTTTGGTTTGTACTTCTTACAAAAACCTCGATATTTAGCAGCACATTCATTCAAAGTTTTACCCAGTGCTAAAAAAGCCGGATGCCAAGTTGTTAAACCATCATCCCCAAGTCGGTCATAGGTTCCATAATTACTAAAATCATAGAAAAAGCCTTCTTGCATTCCTGCTGCTTTTGGATTGGCGTGAATATACCGCAGCGTATTCAATGCCCGTTGATAGTCACTTTTGTCAAATCCTGTGCTGTGATAACGTTTTTCCCAAAAATGTCCTGTACGGTTCAACATTCGGTTAAAACACATTGCCGTGTACCAATTTATCCAATGCATGATTTTGGGTAAATCGTTAGGTTGTGCTGGCTCTAGAAGGTAGTGGACATGGTTAGACATTATACATAGGGCATAAAGCTTAAATTGGAACTTAGCCAATGCCTTTTTGAGAGCATAGACAAACACCTGACGGCATTCGTGACGGGTTAATTTAAACTCGCGGTTATTGCACCGAGTAGTGACGTGATAGCTGTATCCTAGTTTTAAGTCGCGCTGTGGCCGTGGCATAAAAAGAATTTGTCATCCTCTAATTCTCCCCATAATATCTATGCCCCTTAACCTTTTTTTTGGTCAAACCCCAAAACCTGAACCCGCAGAGATGACTGGTTTAATCAAAATATCGGGATGTGACAACCCTAAGCGGTGCGGGGATGTGATTTTTGTTCACGGGTTAGGTGGTCACGCACGAGGAACTTGGCATCCGCAAGAACTACGCAACGATGATAATTTCTGGTTAACGTGGCTGGGACAAGAAAGACCAGATTTAGGTATTTGGTCTTTTGGCTACAAGGCTGAACCCTTTGAATGGAGAGGTTCAACAATGCCACTTTTTGACCGTGCTAGTAATTTACTGGAGTATTTACAAGTTAATGATATTGGCAAATACCCAATAATTTTTATCACTCATAGTATGGGTGGATTATTAATCAAAGAAATGCTGCGTAATGCTCAGACGTTTAAAAAAACAGCAGTTATTGAACAGACAAAAGGTATTGTATTTCTCTCCACTCCTCACACTGGTTCCCATCTCGCCAACTTAGTCGATAAAATTGGGATTTTGGCACGAAGCTCTGTTAGTGTTGATGAACTGAAAGTACATATTCCCCAACTGCGTCAACTGAATGAGTGGTATCGGCAAAATGTTGATGACTTGGAAATTGCTACAAAAGTTTATTTTGAAACAAGACCGACTAAAGGCTTTTTAGTTGTAGACCCAGATAGTGCTAACCCAGCCATCAAAGATGTCCAACCTACCGCTACAGATGATGACCATCTTTCTATCACCAAGCCCAAATCAACAGAAAATTTAGTCTACAAGGGAGTGAGTCAGTTTATTAAGCAACAATTGCTAATTAATCTAAGCAATGTTAAACAACCAACACCAAAAGTAAAAGAGAACAACTCCTCATTGACTTATGAAAATCCTGATGGTCAAGTTCCTCTTAACTCCCCCTTTTATATCGAGCGTCCAGAGGTGGAAATTAAATGTTATCAATCCATCCTCCAAGCAGGGGCGTTAATCCGCATCAAAGCCCCGCAAAAGATGGGTAAAACTTCCCTAATGAGTCGCATTCTTGACCATAGTAGACAAAAAGGTTATCGCACAGTTTCTTTGAATTTATGGAGTAAAGAAAATCTTACTGATCTCAATAATTTTTTACAGGCATTCTGTGCAACTCTGAGTTATGAATTAAGGCTAGAAGATAAAATAGATCAATCTTGGAAAACACGCTTAAGCAGTCAAGTTAACTGCACTAATTATTTAAAAGACTATTTATTAAAAAATCTTGATGTTCCCCTAGTATTAGGCTTAGATGATATTGATAAGATTTTTCCTTATCCCGAAATTGCTCAAGAATTTTTTGCTCTACTCCGAGCTTGGCATGAAAAAGGTAAAAACGAAGAAATCTGGCAAAAATTGCGTTTAGTAATTGCACATTCTCAAGAAGTATATGTTTCCTTAAATGTAAATCAATCACCCTTTAATGTGGGGTTATCTGTCGAAATAGGAGAATTTAATCCCATACAAATAAAAGAATTAGTCGAACGACATAAATTAAATTGGTCAGAGACACAAATCGGACAATTAAGGGGAATGATTGATGGTCATCCTTATTTATTAAGGACTGCTCTTTATCAAATCGCCACAGGTAATTTAACTTTAGAACAATTTCTGAAAGTTGCCCCCACTGACGAAGGATTATTTAGAGGCTTTTTACATCCCTATCTTTCACTGCTGGAAGAAGATAAGTTGTTAAAAACAGCGCTCCAAAAAGTGATCAATAGTGATATTCCTGTAAAGTTGTTAGATTCTGTACAAAGTTTTAAATTACGCAGTCTAGGCTTAATTGAATTTAAAGGAAATGAAGTTCAATGCCTTTGTAATTTATATCGCTTTTATTTCCGAGAACGTCTATCCGAATAATTACACCAGGATTTCATCTGGCAAGTAGCTATATTTATCTCACTGGCACAATGCCCGTCGTAGTCATCGCTCTCACCAAGAACAGCATTGTTTTCCACTTTGTAATGCTACTTTAGCACTACGAGTTTTTGTCTTGCGATCGCTATGCTTCCGTGATTAGCTCCGACTAACAGAAATCGATGGACTTCGCCTTGCTCTAATAATAGTTTTCACGGGTCTATGAACTTACGCCAGCCTCAGATACAGCAGCACCTACTTCTGCTTTGACTTCCTTGGGATTAAACTCAGTGAGGCTGTCGCCAACCTCACTGGTCTTCAAAACCGTGCATGAG
>NZ_JAVRCE010000123.1:0-9417 GCF_034530915.1 Nostoc sp. DedQUE09 | reverse complement strand
TGCTCCCCTGCTCCCCTGCTCCCCTGCTCCCCTGCTCCCCTGCTCCCCCGCTCCCCCGCTCCCCATTAATCGCGTCTCTACCTACTCCCTTCATTCATTGGAAAGCAACTCAATGGTTTTTCTATTACCTGGTGTCAAGTTTGATCTCGATCTGATTCAAAAGTACGACACTCGCGCACCTAGATATACCAGTTACCCGCCCGCTACAGAGTTAAGCGAAACATTCACTGAAACTGATTTTAAGGCCGCGATCGCCGCATCGAATCAACGCAAAACCCCTCTTTCATTGTATTTCCATATCCCCTTTTGCCAAAGCGCTTGCTACTTCTGCGGCTGTAATACAGTAATTTCCAACAACAAGAATATTGCTAAACCTTACGTGGAGTCTTTGGTTCAAGACATTAAAAACACCGCAGCTTTAATCGATTCCGATAGAAAAGTGCTGCAAATCCACTGGGGAGGTGGTACTCCTAATTACTTAGAGCGTCACCAAGTAGAATTTTTATGGAAAAACATCAATCGCTATTTCAACATCGATCCCCAAGCAGAAATCTCAATTGAGATTAATCCCCGCTATATCGATAAAAACTACATTTTCTTTCTGAGACAGATTGGATTTAACCGCATTAGTTTTGGCATTCAGGATTTTAATCGCCAAGTTCAAGTAGCTGTAAATCGTGTCCAGCCAGAAGAAATGCTCTTTGATGTCATGAGTTGGATCAAAGAAGCTAAGTTTGAAAGTGTGAATGTAGATTTAATTTATGGTTTACCTTATCAAACACGTGAAACATTTCAAGAAACGCTGAAAAAAACGATTGAATTAGATCCTGACCGAATTGTTGTCTTTAACTTTGCTTATGTACCGTGGCTCAAACCAACACAAAAAAATATTCCTCAAGAGGCGCTACCCCCAGCCGAGGAAAAGTTAGAGATTCTGAAAATGACTATTGAAGAATTGACGAATAACCAATATCTATTTATTGGCATGGATCATTTTGCTAAAACTAATGACGAATTAGCGATCGCTCAACGCAATGGTACTCTCAAACGCAATTTTCAGGGCTATACTACCCACGCCGAAACAGAATTATTTGGTTTTGGTGCAACATCCATCAGTATGTTAGAAGATGCTTATGCTCAAAACCACAAGGAGTTAAAAGATTATTATCAGACACTGGCAGCAGGTAGTTTACCTGTTAGCAAAGGTATCAAGCTCACTCATAATGACATTATTAGACGGGATGTGATTATGGGTATTATGTCTCATTTTCAACTTCATAAGCAAGATATTGAAAACAAATATCATATCAGTTTTGATGAATATTTCTCTGAAGAACTAGAGGCTTTAAAACCACTAGAAGCCGATGGCCTAGTCAGTTTATCAAAAAATCAGATCCAGATTACCGACATCGGTAGATTACTAGTTAGAAACATTGCCGTCATATTTGATACTCACACAAGAACGCGAGAGACAAAGTTCTCCCGCGCTATTTGATATCACTTCTGCAAATCTTTACCACATATTATCCCCTCAATTTACCTTAAAAATCAAAGTTGAGGGGAGATTATTAAGACTATAGCAATCCGATTTTATGTTTGAACTTATTTGTGTGGTGTATGAAGCGCAGTGCAAGCCGGATAGGCAGTCAAAAGGCAATTGGAATAAAGTTGTTAAATAAAAATCTGCAACAAAAATCTTGGTTAATTATTTATATAGATAATTAATGATGAGTTGTAAGGAAAATTCTCAAAAATTGAATTAAATATTTTTAATGCATCCCCAATAAGTTAGATACAACTTTACTCCTTAAGATAGAGATAAAAGAGAATATATATGTATTGAGTAATTAACTAGTATTTAGTTGTGCAGACAATAATTATGTCTATGATTAGATGTTTTTAATAAGTTATAGCTTACAGAATGCAAAAACTTTCGTTTAGTATGAAGATGCAAAAAATGTAAATTCTCATCCAATCTGGATATAAATTATTTTGTATAACTTTTGGATTTAGCATTTACCCCATCTGGTAGAAAGAATTTGGGGTTGGAGTTGATAACTTAGATATTAAGTGAGTGAGATTGTTGAGGCGGTTATGAGTATTATTGCTTGGATAGTTTTAGGACTTTTGGCAGGTGCGCTCGCTAAAGCTATTTATCCTGGTTCTCAAGGCGGCGGAATTCTCTCCACAATGATTTTGGGTATCATTGGTGCTTTCGTCGGTGGAACTTTATTTACCTTGTTTAGAACAGGAACTTTGCAAATTACTGCGGCTGGCGCTGGTTTAACTTTTCCTGGTATTTTAGTGGCTGTGCTTGGTGCAATTGTTGCTATTTACCTGTGGGGATTAATCAGAAGAAGCAGCAATGTATAACCGCTGATTGGTAGTTATCAACCCTAAGATAATTGCTGTGTTTTATTCAGTCTTTTAGTTTACTACCAGTTTAAGAAGCTATAAAACATCAAATTAGCTCTATCTGGAAACAACTGAGAGATAACTTGATTCGTTTTGTAACACCAAATTTTGAGAAGTGTAAATCTATGTTTTTTCACAAAAAAGAGCCTATTCATGCAGTTAACGTTAGTGAACCAAACCCTCGTTTTGCTCAATTGCTTTTAGAGCAGTTTGGCGGAGCTACTGGAGAACTTAGTGCAGCACTTCAATATTGGGTTCAATCATTCCATGTCGAAAATGCTGGCATTAAAGATATGCTCCAAGACATTGCAATTGAGGAATTCAGCCATTTAGAAATGGTTGGTAAACTCATTGAGGCTCATACTAAAAATGTAGATCAAACAGAGGCTTACAAGAGTACTCTTTTTGCAGTTCGAGGAATTGGACCTCATTTTCTAGACAGCCAAGGTAATGCTTGGACTGCAAGTTATTTGAATGAGGGTGGAGATGTAGTACGTGATTTAAGAGCTAACGTTGCAGCCGAAGCTGGCGCTCGTCAGACTTACGAAGAATTGATTAAGTTGGCAACCGACAAAGGAACTCAAGAGACTTTAGTCCATCTGTTAACACGAGAAATTTCTCATACCCAGATGTTTATGAAAGCTCTAGATTCACTAGGTAAGTTGACAGATCCATTCTTTGGTAATATTAAGCCAGATGAAACTGTTGCTCTTTACTACAACCTATCTACAAACGGAAATGGTCAAGATGAGCGTGGCCCTTGGAATTCTGAGCCAACATTCAAATACGTGGCTAATCCGCTAGAAAGCCACTCTTAATTGCATAGGTTGCAGTCAGAATATAGGTTTATTTTGGGCAAAGAGGTTTTTGGCAGATTCTGAACAACTCCCAATAATCTGGTGGGTAAATAACCTACCTTTTTTAGAAAATGTTGGGCTGTTTAGCTACATTTGGTGAGCATAAAAATCCCGACTTTTCTAAGAAGTCGGGATTTTTATTTAAGTATTTGAGGATTACACTTAATTGAAAATAGCTAGAGCTATTAAATATTAATCCACACTGAAAAAGTTAGAGCGATCGCGGTTTCAATTTCCATCCCGATATTTCTGACTTCAGAAATTAATTCAACTCAAAATCAAAACTCAGAATCAGGAGATTAACTTGTGATTGTCAACGCTACGCCAACTGGTTGGGAAATTATTTATCATCGTGCCCATGCTTTATTAGCAGCTGAACTAGCGGGACAATGGCGACGCAAAGACGCACCAGCAAGGTTATATGAAACAATAGCTGCAATTTCTCATCACGATGACTTAGAAAAAGAGTGGGAAGAAGATATTCTAACTGAAGCGGGTGCGCCAAAGGACTTCATGCTCTCCACAAATGCCGATTTAGATGCAGGTGTCGATAAATTGGCTAATTTGGCAAAGAATGCCCTTTACCGTGGACGATGGGTAGCTCTATTAATTTCTATGCACATCAGCCGTTTAAATGAGTCAAGCCGGGGTAAGTCTTCAAAATTAGACAAACTTTTAGACGAGCAACTTCAAAATCAGCAACGTTGGCGCAAAGAATTGGGCATCAAAAAGGAGGAAGTTGATGCAGCCTATGCATTTATGCAATGGTGCGATCGCCTTTCGCTTATTCTCTGTCAGCAAGAACTACCTGATGATGAGCGGTTTTTAGAAATTAGCAAGGGCCCTGAAGGGGAGCGCTATGACATCATGCAGCGCAGTGATAACTTGGTTGTTGTTAAACCCTGGCCCTTCCAAGACGATAAATTCACGGTCACTGTCGAAGCCTGCGACCTCTCTCAGGTGAAATTTGAGAGCAGCACCGAATTATCTCAAGCATTACAACAAGCGCCGATCAAGGTACTAGAGTGGACATTTGTTAAGAGTTAGATGCATAAAGCTTACAGCTATTTAACTGTAAATAGCTGTAAGAAAACTAGGTTATGCGATCGCACTCTTCTATCAAATCCCTACTTGTATTTTTGCAATAGCGATCTCCATAACGAATATTCCAGGGGGTTATGCTGTGGATATAACCCAAGCTGCAAAGACACAAGAAGTAGCGATCGCATTTAGTGCCAAGGTTGTGAGGTCAATTTTAATTATTCTAATTTTTATCTAAAGATGTAGTTTTAAGACAGATTGTTATTACTTATGATAGTTCCTCTAAATCATTCCAATCAGTGAAAGTAAATATACTTAATAACTGAGGTTCAAAGCATGGACTCAACAGGTAAGGTTCAAACTGTGGATTCGTCCTGGTCTCTTCCACTGCCGTTGAAAGAGTATGCAATGAGCCGAGTAACTGTCTACTTTTATAGCGACAGATGGGTTCCAATTAAATATTGTTCTTTGGGAAAAGCAATTTTGCTTCACCAAAAGGCAAGTTTAGAAGGCAAGGAAATTTTGTTATTTCCTACTAATATTGACCCTAATCAACTCTCAAACTCTTTTAACTAAAATGCATTGAGGTAGACTATCTTTCAAACATCTTGGCAACAAATTAGTCAGCTATAGAGGCGTACATATATATGTACGCCTCTACTTGTAAATGGGATTAAAAAATATGGCGATCTCTAACAAGAGTGCTTCAAAAGACAGTTTGTCCAAGAATAATATAAGCTTTGTTATCGAACTAATGGGTTTTTGTTAATCGCTGCTGAGTTTACAGTTTGTTCAATTCTTTTTAATCTGGTTTCTGGACGTTTTGCACTGTCAATCCAAAAAAGAATATTCTTTTTGGATGAGTTATTAAATGCCTCAAAATACTCTTTGGCTGTTGTGTTTGCTTCTAAAGCCTGCTTTAAATCTAAGGGAATAATTAATGCTTCGATCGCATCTAAAGAGTTCCATGAACCATTTTCTTTTGCAGCTTCAATTTTTTCCAGACCAACTGTAGTCATCAAGCTTTGTTTTATAAGTTCTTCAATATATTGTTTATTTAATTTTGACCACACGCTTTTCGGTTTTCGAGGTGTAAATATTTGCATATAACGTTCTTCGTCTAAGGATTTAACTTTACTGTCAATCCAACCAAAACATAAGGCTTCTTTTACCGCTTCGCTATATCGAACACTTGGTTTACCACTTTTTACTTTGTAGTAAATGAGCCACACACCAAGAGAGGTGCGATGGTTTTCTTCTAACCATTTTCGCCATTCTTCGCGGCTTTGAGGGCAGAAAGTGGGTAATTCATTATTAAGTTTAGATACACCAGTATTCTTATCTTTGCTAAGGCTAAGGTTTTTTTCTGTACTTTGCTGCATTGGTCGCTTACTGCTTAGTACTACGATTGCTAAGTCCAAATATATACGTAATAAAAGTTGTTTGAGCTACAAGGATTCCGAGCGCTGTACCACCAAGTGCTACCCTAGCTTGAAAACTTCCAAGCTCATCAAGCTTTCGGGTTTCAATAAATGTTGTGCGTTGGAAATTGAATTGCCATCTTGCTGCTTCTGAGTTGCCAAGATAACTCAGAGGTATACTTAGAATATAACCAAGAACCGTAAATGCTAAAGCTGTAGGAATAGTCAGCTTCAAATTTTGAAATATTAATGAGCGCATGAAAAAAATTAGCTGAATTTAAAGTTTTTGCAACAATTTTAATAGTTAAAAATACTAGCCAAAGATTGAACTTTAGTATTTTGAAAGTTGCAGATAAATTTATTCTAATATCAAACCAACCCAGAACGCAGTGCGACAACTGCTGCTTGCACGCGATCATCCACGGCTAATTTATTCATAATCCCTCGGACATGAGTTTTGATGGTATTGGGACTAAGATAGAGCTTTTCGGCAATTTCTGGGTTGCTCAATCCATCTACCATCAGCTTTAACACTTCTAACTCGCGCCCTGATAAGTTGGCGGTGTTGGTGGTGGGTGAAGGCGGTTTGAGATTATCAATTACTCGCCGCGCAATTTGGGGATCGAGATAGGCTGCACCATCAACTGCGGCTGCGATCGCACTTAACAATCGTTCCACACTTGCACCTTTGATACAATATGCATCTGCACCGCTAGACAATGCCGCAATAATTTCTGTCTCCGTTTGATGAGATGTCAGCATTACCACATGAGTCGCTGGTAGAGCCGCCTTAATTTGCTGTGTTGCGGCAATCCCATCCAATCGCGGCAATCCAATATCCATAACCACCAAATCAGGTTTCAGTTGCAGTGCAGCTTGAACTCCCAAATAACCATCTTCAGCTTGTCCAACAATCTCCAACTGAGGATGAGCCATCAACGATTGCTCTAATCCCAGTTGCATCATCGGATCGTCTTCGACAATTAACACGCGCAAGGGCGGAGCATTGACCGGTAAATTTAAGGGATAGCGAGTATCTAAAGACATTTTTATTAATTAAGAGTCATTAGTCATTAGTCATTTGTCCTTTGTCATTTGTCTTGTGCTTGCCAATGACTAATGACTAATGACAAATGACCAATTATTATTCTTCCACGCGATAGCCTAACTCTGCTAAACTAATCCGCGACTGTCGCCATTTTGGCTGGACTTTCACAAACAATTCTAGATAAACTTTGCCAGCGATTAATTTTTGAATTTGTTCGCGGGCTTCACTACCAATTGCTTTGAGCATCGCTCCACCTTTGCCGATAAGTATGCCTTTTTGAGAATCACGCTCAACGTTGATGGTAGCAAGTACACGGGTAATGCTGGGAATTTCTTCTACTAGGTCAATGGCGATCGCTACTGAATGGGGTACTTCTTCGCGAGTCAATAATAAAATTTGTTCTCGGATTAATTCACCCATAATAAAGCGTTCTGGCTGGTCAGTTACCAAGTCTGGAGGATAATATAATGGCCCAATTTCTAAATGTTCAATTAATAATTCTTGAAGTTGCGGTAATCCTGTACTAGTCTTGGCAGAAAATTTTACGATTTCCCATTCATGAGACTGGGCCATTTGAGCGTAACTATCATCTAGAAACTGCGAATCAGGCGGTTGTTGGTCGGTTTTATTCACACCCAGAATTACTGGTGTTTTGCTGCGACTTAGCAATTCAGCAATGTAGCGATCGCCCGATCCACAAGCCACAGATCCATCTACCACAAATAACACTACATCTACCGATTCAATGGCAATTTTGGCATTTTGCACCAATACTTCGCCCAATTGATGATGGGGCTTATGAATTCCTGGCGTATCTACAAATATTAACTGCGCTTCTGGTGTAGTTAATACACCGCGCAAACGGTTACGTGTAGTTTGCGCTACTGGTGATGTAATGGCAATTTTTTGTCCTACTAACTGATTCATCAAAGTAGATTTACCGACATTTGGACGACCAACAATGCCGATAAAACCTGATTTGAATTCAGGAGGAGCCTGGGGAATTGTTACTTCTCCTGAAAAAGAGAAGTTGTAATTTTCAATACTAGTCACCTTTGGCTCCACCCTCATATTTTATAGTTGGGATAACTTGGTTTGTTCTTAGACACAAAATAGGCATAAAATTACCCTGGCATTTTTAGAGATTGCTTTTGCCGAGGTTTAATCTACTACCGACTCTACACTTATATTTTACAGCTGAGATAACCTGACTTGTAATATTCGGGAGTCAGAATTCAGTAATCAGAATATTAAAAAAATTAAACTCCAAGTTTACCTCATTTCACCGATAATCATACCAAACCCACATAAATTCTAACTTCTGGCTCAAGAGTTGCTGAATTTTTAGACTTTGTTTTGTTTTTAGATCCAAAAGAAACATAAAATTACTTTGGCATTAACAGGTAGGACTTTTGCTTAGGTTTAATCTGCTAACTTTGGCTTAAGTTTCATCGACTACTTAATATATACATTTGGATCAAAATGTCAATAAAAGATGTGGGACAACCCAAACGCATAGGAATTCTGACAAGTGGAGGTGATTGTTCTGGCTTGAATGCTGTGATTAGGGCTGTAGTAAATTGTGCTGTAAATACTTACGGCTGGGAGGTTTTGGGAATCCGTCAAGCGACTCTAGGATTAATGGCGCGTCCGCCACAATTCACCAAGCTGGAAGTTGACCAAGTTGACTCGTTGTTAACTGCGGGTGGCACAATGTTGGGGACAACCAATAAAGGCGACCCTTTTGCTTTTCCAATGGCGGATGGAAGTTTATGCGATCGCTCCGAAGAAATTATTGCAGGTTATCATGAGCTAGGTTTAGATGCTTTGATTGGCATTGGTGGTGATGGTAGTTTGGCAATTTTGCGTCGCCTCGCTCAACAAGGTGGTATTAATCTAGTAGGTATTCCCAAAACCATTGATAACGATATTGGCGTTACCGAACACGCTATCGGTTTTGATACAGCAGTAAATATTGCCACGGAAGCATTAGATCGATTACATTTTACTGCTGCAAGTCATAGCCGAGTCATGATTTTGGAAGTAATGGGGCGTGATGCCGGACACATAGCAATAGCTGCGGGAATTGCAGGGGGAGCAAATGTAATTTTAATTCCCGAAATTCCTTATACAGTTGAGCATATTTGCCACAAAATTAAAGAACGCCAAGAGAAAGGCAAAAACTATTGTTTAATTATTGTTTCCGAAGCAGTTCGTACCCAAGATGGCGAAAATGTGACGATTACTAATCGCTTAGGTCAATCTCGATACGGTGGAATTGGCGAATATTTAGCCGATGAAATTATTCAGCACATCGGTGTAGAAACGCGAGTCACAGTTTTAGGACACATTCAACGGGGTGGAACTGCTTCACCACTAGATAGATTAGTTGCAACTGCTTTTGGTGTTGCAGCCGTTAATCTAATTGCAGAGAATAAATACGATCGCATGGTGACTTGGCAAAATCGCCAAGTATTAAGTGTACCAATTACAGAAGCGATCGCTCAATATAGCGCCGTCGATCCCAATGGTACTTTAGTTAAAACCGCTCGTGGTATGAGTATTTATTTAGGAGACTGAATTGAGTGCTGAGTGCTGAGTGCTGAGTGCTGAGTGCTGAGTGCTGAGTGCTGAG
>NZ_JAVRCE010000122.1:0-9936 GCF_034530915.1 Nostoc sp. DedQUE09 | reverse complement strand
TTTAGATCCTCTTTTGCGTAGCTGGTTATTGGAGGATATTGGTCGGGGCGATCGCTTTCCCAGAGCTTAAATTATTTATAGACCAATTCCTTTGCGCCTCAATTTGACAGATGGTATCCAACGCCAAATCGTTTTGTACCCACATCTGCCCGGTTATATGTCAATGCGAATCAGAAAAGTTGTCATACATAATATGTAGGTAGTAACCTCTTTGCTGTAACCACACAGAAAAAATTCAGTCCCAACCTAATGCTTCACTGATTTGCGCTGCTAGTTTCAAGGGACGGAAAGGCTTGGCAAAGATAGCAGCTACATCTAAGCCAGCAAAGCTCTCTTGAGCGGACTCCTGGACTTTGGCAGTTAGTAAAATTACTGGAATTAACCTAGTGATGGGGTTAGCTTTCAGTTGTTGCAGAGTGGCACGCCCATCCAAATCAGGCATCATCATATCTAGTAAAATTACATCAAGTTTAGAGTTGGCAGCTAGATTCAACGCTTCTCGACCAGAACAAGCAGTCAATACGTTCCAACCGGCACCCATTTCTAATCCCAATTTTGCGATCGCCTGCACATCTTCTTCATCATCAACAATCAAGATATTTCTGCTCATATTGTCACTCTCAGATGATATGTGATGCTGATTAGCTTGATTAGTCTTCAGCTATTCTAGAATGCAATCGGGCAGAAGTAGGGGAGATTTGGGTAATTAAAAGCTGCTATTGAGAGTCTACTAAAGGTAGCAGTACATAAAAAGTGCTACCTTTGCCTAAAATACTCTGAACCCAGATTTTACCATCATGTTGCTGTATGATATCTCGGCAAATAGCCAGTCCTAAACCTGTTCCTCCTTTATTGCGGGAGTCAGATGCGTCTACCTGCTGAAAACGCTCGAAGATGATTTGCAATTTATCTTCAGGAATTCCTCGCCCTTCATCTTGGATTGTAATTAAAAGGAAGTTGGATGATGGCTGATTTTCTTCAGACTCAACGCCTCTGGATTCTGAAAGAGTTGCGCTTATCCACACAGTATCTCCTGGTTCAGAAAACTTAATCGCGTTGCTCAGTAAATTGGTGAGGGTTTGCAAGAGACGATCGGGATCTGCCCAAAGTTCTACTGCTACGGGATTTATAATCAGTCGAACTTGTAATTTATCTGCCATTGCTTGCATTGCTTCCGTTGCCGTAATTAGCAAGTCTGCGACGTTGCACTTCGCCTTGCGCGTGAAGATTTTGCCCGATTTCATCCGCTCTAAATCGAGAATATCGTTCACTAAACGAATCAGGCGTTCAGTATTAGTGGTGGCAATGCTGAGGACTTTTTGCCCCTGTTCATTCAGAGTTCCCAGTTGTCCTGAATTCAATAAATCTAATGCTCCCATTGTGGAAGTTAAAGGTGTACGCAACTCATGACTGACTAAAGAGATAAATTCGTTTTCTAGGCGTTTGCGTTCGGTGATGTCATTGGCAATTAATAAAGCACATGGCACTCCACCTAAGTCAATTAATTCGAGAGATATCAGTATGGTTTTGAGTTCTCCAGACTTAGTAGAAAATTCAAATTCTAGATTGTATAGTGAGCCAGTTTCTGGCAGAAGTTGAATTGTTTGAGCGATCGCGGCTGTGTTTTTACCCAAATTAAGTTCAGCAGCAGTATCACCAATCACTTCCTCTAGACAATAACCGCTCATCTTCAAGAAACTGGGATTGACATCAATAAAACGAGCTTCCGAAACTGTAGCGATCGCGATTGGGTTGGGACTAGAGCGAAAAACTTTAGCAAACTTCTCTTCTGCTTTGGCGCGTTCAGAAATTTCCTGCTGCAACCGCTCATTTTGGGCTTGGAGTTGTCGTTGCAGTTTCCAAATGGTCAAGTGATTTTCAATTCGTGCTAAAACTTCTTCTAGTTGAAAAGGCTTAGTAATATAGTCTACCCCACCAACTGTAAAAGCTTTTACTTTATCTAGCACATCACCCAAGGCGCTGATAAAAATTACTGGAATTTCGCGGGTGCGATCGTTTGCCTTCAGGTGTTGGCAGACTTCATAGCCATTCATCTCAGGCATATTCACATCCAACAAAATTAGGTCGGGGGGAACTGCATTTGCTCCCCGTAAACCCGTAGAACCTTTAGTTACACTTCTAACTTTATATCCCTGTTCTGTCAACATGGCAGATAGGAGATTCAGGTTTTCTGGCGTGTCATCAATCACCAGTATGTCTGCTTTCGGGAAGTTGAGTGACTCTTTAGGCATGGAAATATCGACTTTAGCCACAATAGGCTACTAATTGTTTCTAGAGATTTTAACCTTAGTTCAATATCTTAATAATCAGTTACAAAAAAAATAGCAATTACCCATTTATCTACCCTAGTTCTCCCCGATTAATTTCTAATGTTAAAAACATCAAATCAAATTTGTAAATTACTTACTAAATTACACAACAAGGAGTAACTTGAATGCAAAATGCAACCATGCGGAAACCAACTATTCTTGCATCAGGAGAAGGAAATCAATTTTCAGTTATTGGTGCACAGTTCACAACAAAAGTAACCGGAGAAGAGACTAATCAAGCGTGGACAATTTATGAAATTACAGATACAGAGGAAAATGGCCCACCACTTCATACTCACCCTTGGGAAGAGGCGTTTTATATTCTAGAAGGTGAACTAGACATCCAAATTGGTACAGAAACAATTTTGGCATCACCAGGCTTTTTCGTTAACATTCCTCACAATACAGCACACGGCTTTAAAATTCGTTCTGCTACTGCAAAATTTTTGGTTTTAATTTCACCCAAGGGCGCGAAAAAGTTTTATGAAGAAATGGGTCAAGTAGCAGATAGTGCATCCCTAAACATGGAAAAAGTACAGCCTGTTTTGAGCAAATATGGATTGCAGTTTATTGCATGAAATTTTGCTTTGGGTGGATTTGGGCGCACATATGTGTGCCCCCATTAGGATAGGCAATATATAAACACGCAGAGTTCGCGTTGTAAATCGCTTTTGTTGACAAATCAATCTATTTCCACAGAAATGCTATGCACTCAATAACCAACAAGCAACTCTATTCCAGAGCAAAAACTGTCCGCTTTTTCGCTACTACTGCCCTGAGTTTGGGTTTCACCACTAGCCTTGTTTTTTACCCAAGCGCGAGTCAGGCGGGTAACGATAATGGAGTGCCTGCTGAACTCCAGGGCGAGTGGCGGTACGGTCGAATCTCGTCCATCCAATACCAAGATAGTTACACAGGGCAGTCCGCAGCCCCAAACGGCTCTAGCGATCAATTCCAACTTGCATCTAACGGAAACTACAAGCGAAATAGGCTGATTCAAATCAACACCTACAACTGTGCATCTAACCTTTTCATAGAGGAAAAAGGCAAAGTTAAGATTGAGGCTCAACGCCTGACTTTTCAACCTAGCGACAGCACATCTAAAGGGCAAATCTGTAATAGCGGACGCACCTACTCCAGCCGCAATACAGCAAAGCCTGAAACTTACGAGTGGTCGATCGAGACGAATGATTATGGGCAGCAAGTTTTAGTACTTGAGACTGCCGATGGTAAGGGTCGCGCTCATTATGGACGACCTCAATAAGCTAATGAGCATTCAATTTGCATAGAACCCAATACGCTGAGGTTAAGAATTTTTTCTCTCTCCTGCCTCCCCTAGTTCTACCCGATTGTTTTCTAATCTACAAGATATCGAACTGAGGTTATTTTATGATTCACCATATTTCAATTGCTGTTAGAAACCCTAGCCATGTTGCTCAAGTTTTGGCGGAAATCTTAAAAGCGCAAGCTGTTCCCTTTCCTCCTAACCCAGGAAGTTTTATGGTTATACCTTTTGATGAATATGGTACAGCCATTGAACTTTATCCTTTAGGTTCTCAAATAGAACCTGGCGAAGGTGATGAACAATGTGTATTTGTGCATACTGCTATTACTGCTAGGTATACAGATATTCATGCAGCAATCTCTGTACCCATTAGTCAGCAAGAAATTGAAAAAATTGGTGTGCGTGAAGGTTGGCGTGTAGTGCGCTGTAACCGCGATTCTTTCTTTGATGTGATTGAGTTTTGGGTGGAAAACAGGTTAATGGTTGAATTACTAACACCAGAAATGGCATCTCAATATTTGAAATTTGCTACCCAGCAAGAAAATCTGAAATATTTTTTGGCAGAACCAGCTTTAGCTACAACTTGATAAACATTTATTGCAATCCTATTTTATTTGTAAGAATTGCAAACAGCAACTCCTCAACTTCTCAAATAAGTTGGGGATTTTGTCAACTATAAGTCACTAAAAAACAAGCTGAGGCTTTGGGAAAGTTTTTTCATGTTGATGCAAGTTTGTTTATTTTAGAATCAGCGATCGCTTTTATTTGCACCTACCATGTGATAAACTTCTTTGCGTCTATGACTGAGACAAAAACTTTATTTCTTCATCGCCGGATATTGTTTTAATACCTGCTGTAAATATTGCCCAGTATAAGACCTGGGATTTTTTGCAACTTCCTCCGGTGTACCCACAGCAATCAATTCTCCCCCTTTGTCGCCACCTTCTGGCCCCAAATCTATCACCCAGTCAGAACAACGAATTACATCTAAATTGTGTTCAATTACTAATATTGAATTCCCCTTATCTACCAATCGTTGCAACACATCTAACAATTTGTGGACATCGTAAAAAGATAACCCTGTTGTCGGTTCATCGATTAAATAAAGCGTCTTACCTGTGGCGCGTCGAGATAGTTCGGTTGCTAATTTTACCCGTTGCGCTTCACCACCTGATAAGGTAGTCGCAGGTTGTCCTAGTTGGACATAACCCAACCCGACATCAAATAAAGTTTGCAAACGCGCGATCGCTTTGGGTATATTCTGGAAAAAGTCTAAACTTTCCTCAACTGTCATTCTCAGAACATCAGAAATAGACTTATCTTTATACTTCACTTGCAAAGTCTCGCGGTTGTATCTTGCACCCTTACAAATTTCGCATTGTACGTAAACATCAGGGAGAAAGTTCATTTCAATAACATTCACACCCTGTCCGCTACAAGCTTCGCAACGTCCACCTTTAACGTTGAAGGAAAATTGTCCGGGTTTGTAACCCCTAGCTTTGGCTTCTACTGTTTGGGAAAATACATCCCGAATGGCATCGAAAATTCCTGTGTAAGTTGCAGGGTTAGAACGTGGTGTGCGTCCAATTGGGGATTGATCGATAACGATCGCTTTATCAATCGCATTCAATCCCTGAATTTTATCCAAATGTCTGGGTAAGGGAACTTTCTTTGTTAAATGGTGTTGCAGAGATGGGTACAGTAATTCGTTAATCAGCGTAGATTTGCCAGAACCAGACACACCAGTGATGGAGACGAGTTTACCTAGTGGAATGTCTACATCTATATTCTGTAAATTGTTGCGATGGGCATTTTTAATTCCCAAACTACGCCCATTTCCTTCTCGGCGTTCTGCTGGTGTGGTAATTACTCGTCTTCCTGATAAATATGCACCCGTCAAGGAATCTTCTGCTGCTAATAACGCCTGAAAATCACCTTGGGCGATAATATTTCCGCCGTGAATTCCTGCACCAGGCCCAATATCAACTATATGGTTAGCTGCACGAATTGTTTCTTCATCGTGTTCAACGACAATTAATGTATTACCTAAATCGCGCAATTTCGTTAAAGTTTTAAGCAACCTGCCATTATCTCGTTGATGCAAACCAATACTCGGTTCATCTAAAACGTAGAGAACTCCTGTTAATCCAGAACCAATTTGCGTTGCTAGACGAATTCGTTGGGCTTCGCCACCAGAAAGCGTCATGGCGGGACGATCAAGGGTGAGATAATCTAAACCTACATCCAACAAAAATTGCAATCTGGCTTTGATTTCTCTCAGGACTAAATCAGCAATTTGTAACTGGCGATCGCTCAACTTAAATTGCTCAATTCTCTCCCGACAATCTCGAATTGATACTGTAGTCAATTCTAAAATTCCATATTGTCCCAACTTCACTGCCAAGGCTTCCGGTTTTAACCGTTTACCTTTACAAACTTCACACGGTTGATCGATTAAATACTGCTCTAATTTTTGTTTAATTAATTCCGAACCACCTTCATACTGGCGTTGCAAAATTGGAATAGCACCTTTAAAACTCTGCTTTCTCTGTGCTTCTGCGGCTCGTTCATCTTTCTCGCCAAACAATATAATTTGCTGCTGTTCTTCTGTCAGCTTGCTCCAATTTGTTTGTAACTCAAACCCATAAATCTGGCCTACACTATAGAGTAATTCCAAGTAATAAGAATTATCTTTTTCTGACCAAGGCGCGATCGCAGCGTAAACTGGCGCTTCCCAGTCAGGTACGATCAAGTCTGGCGCAAATCTCCTTAAAGTCCCAATTCCATGACAGTGCGGACAAGCACCATAAGGCGAGTTAAACGAAAACAATCGCGGCGATAATTCCTCCATTACCGCGCCATGTTCTGGACAAGCAAAGTTTTCTGAAAATACTAATTCTTCTTCTTTTTCTTGTCCGTCGTCACCAAGCAGACTCACTAAAATGGCTGCAATACCACCCGATTGCTTGAGACACGTAGACAAAGAATCAACCAAACGCTCCTGAATATCAGCTTTTTTCACCAAGCGGTCAATTACCACTTCGATCGTGTGGGTAAAATTTTTATCCAATTCAATGGAATCTGACAGATCGCGGATCTCGCCATTGATCCGCACGCGGACAAAACCTTGAGAAGCAAGACTTGACAAAAGCTTACGGTGTGTGCCCTTTTTTCCCCTGACAACAGGTGCAAGAATTTGGAAGCGGGTGCGATCTGGTAATTCCATGATGCGATCGCACATCTCATCGATTGTCTGGGGGGCAATACAGCGATCGCATATCGGACAATGGGGTTCGCCAGCTCGACCAAACAACAGCCGCAAATAGTCATAAATCTCCGTCACCGTACCGACTGTGGAACGGGGGTTATGAGACGTTGACTTTTGATCAATAGAAATTGCTGGACTTAAGCCTTCAATGGCTTCTACATCCGGCTTATCTAACTGTCCGAGAAATTGCCGTGCGTAGGCGCTGAGGGATTCCACATAGCGACGTTGCCCTTCAGCGAAAATGGTATCAAAGGCTAAGGAAGACTTACCAGAACCAGAAACGCCAGTGAATACGATTAGGCGATCGCGTGGCAATTCCAAGTCAATATTTTTCAGATTATGCTGCCTAGCACCCCGAATCCGAATGGTATTCTGGCTGTTGTGGCTGGGGTACGGAAGATGTCCATTCAAGGATGCTGCTAGCTGTTGGTCTGACATATTGGGCGGCAAAGAAGGAGTTTCTGATGAAACAGTCCTTAATAATACTATCTTTAATCGGTTTATTGTAGAACAATCGTACTGTTTTAGTTAGTTATCGTTCCAGATTCATGGCGCAGATATCCTTAAGAGTCTGCTAATTTGGAAGCATCCCGACTAAATATCCTTCTGAGGGCGAAGCTATGGTATCGCAAATCCAACCGTCGGCCCAGCCAGAGGTCATCTACCCAGATAGTGACGGACAACCAGTGGCTAATAATACCATACAATTTGGCTGGATTGTAGAAATCAAGCAGAATTTAGATTGGCTATTTGCCGACGATCCAAATGTATTTGTCGCCGGAGATTTATTTTGGTATCCCGTAGAGGCAGGGCTGTTTCATTCCCTAAAAGTCCTTAATTTACAAGCGTATCAGTCAAAAAAATCAGGTTGTTAACAATCCAATTCAGACAAAAACCAGGCGATCGCACTTAAATTTATCGGTTGAAGCCGTAATTTTTCGATTACCAACTTACTCAAATTTTTGGCTGATACTGTTGACAAAATCGCGATCTGAACGAATGAAACAGCCCTGCCCGTAGAGGGACGTAACAAAATTGTTAACGCCCCAAATGTGATGGTGGTATTGGGTAGACCAAAAGCCGTAGGCGTAGCCCGTCGTAGACATCGCTTGTGCTACCAACAATGGAAAGAGGAGGGAATTGCACCGCAAGTGGTGTTTGAAATTCTTTCTCCCAGGAACACCCAAACTGAAATGGACAAGAAATTACTTTTCTATGACCGCTATGGCGTGGAAGAGTATTACATTTACGATCCCGATCGCAATAATTTGCGTGGATGGTTGCGTGGCGAAGACGGTTTAGATGTCATCCCCCAAATGGAAGATTGGGTGAGTCCCCGTTTAAAAGTTCGGTTTGCTTTATCAACAGAGGGTTTGCAGTTATATCGCCCTGATGGAGAACGGTTTTTAACTTATACAGAAATTTCTCACAACGCCGAACAAGAACGACAACGGGCGGAACTTGCAGAACAAGCTAGAAGAGATGCCATACCCCGATTATTGCAAATGGATTTGAGCATCGAACAGATTGCCCAAGCTTTGGGATTGTCAGTGGAAGAAGTGCGAACCTTTGCTCAGGAGTAACGCCGTGTGCAATTTTTTAATCGGGTCATTAGAAATTGAATTTGTACTTGAGATATTCTGATTATGCTAGCCAATGCAGCCACTCATAATGTCACCTGGGAAAAGTTACCTGATGATTTTGTTTTAGACAACGAACCAGTGGATAACATTAATCAGCCACTCTTGGCTGCTGCTTTAACAGAAAGCTTGGAACTTGCTGGCAGATTACCCACCGATGCTTTAACCATCACTAATTACGGTATCTGCGCCACTTTGAATAATCGATTTGTCGTCAAAGCACCAGATTGGGGTTATGTACCATCTATTCGAGTCTCACGAGAAGAAGTGAAGCGCAGTTATACGCCACGACTCCAAGGTGATATTCCGGTAATTGTGATGGAATTTCTCTTAGATACCGAAGGTGGAGAGTATTCAAGTAAACCGACCTTTCCCCCTGGTAAATGGTTTTATTATGAGCAGATTTTACAAGTGCCAAACTATGCCATTTTTGAACCAGACGGGGGAGTTTTAGAAGTTTATCGGCGAGATGATTTAGGACGTTATAAACTGCAAACACCCGATGCAAATAATCGTCACTGGATTGCCGAAATGAGCTTGTTTTTAGGCGTATGGCAAGGAAGCCGAGAAAACCGCACAGGTTATTGGTTGCGTTGGTGGGATGATAACAGCGAACTATTACTGTGGGGTTTGGAGTTAGCAGCAAAAGAACGGCAAGAGAAAAATGTCGCTCAACAGCTTGCAGAACAAGAAAGTCAGCGTGCAGAGAGATTAGCAGCCCAGTTAAAAGCGCTAGGAGTGGAACCAGAGGTTTAACTCGGAAGTTCGACCTTTTTACTCGGCCATTGGTGTTTGGAACTCGGAAGTTCGACCTTTTTACTCGGTCATTGGTGTTCGGAACTCGGAAGTTTGACCTTTTTACTCGGTCATTAGTGTTCGTAACTCGGAAGTTCGACCTTTTTGCTCGGTCATTGGTGTTCAAAACTCGGAACTTTGACCTTTTTGCTCGATCATTTGTGTTTGGAACTTGAAACACCGAGTTCAGAAGTGCGATCGCATTTCTAATTTACCAAGCGATGTCTACGGCGGGCTACGCCTACGCCTTTAGCTCTACATTTAAGATTAAAATCACTGCAAAAATTAGGTTCTCAACTGCGATCGCATTTCTTTTTTAGTGAGCGATCGCTCTTTTTGAATATTAAAGGGCGATCGCTCCCTCATCCCCCGGTTGGTGAGCGAAGTCGAACCACATCCCCCTTATTCCCCTACCGCCCCGAACACACCTTAGCCGCACCAGGATGGCTAGCCAAATAACCCTTAAGCCAACTGCAACCCTGTGCTAATAAATCATCAAGATTCAGATTCCACAATTTGATGGTGTTGTCAACACTGGCGGAAGCTAAAGTTTTGCCATCCGAGCTGAAGACGACGCTGTTGACCGAATTGCTATGCCCAGTCAGGGTGGAAATCTCT
>NZ_JAVRCE010000121.1:0-10025 GCF_034530915.1 Nostoc sp. DedQUE09 | reverse complement strand
GGGGAGCAGGGGAGCAGGGGAGCAGGGGAGCAGAGGAGAAGTTACAGTAAGTTTTTCCCCTCTGCCTCTTTACGCAATGACAAATGACAAATGACAAATGACAAAATTAATTAGCCGCAGCTATTTCAGTGCTACCTGAATTCTGAGAACGAGTAAGGCTATTAAAGAGAACTTGACCAAGTGCTTTAATTAAACTTCCCTCTAACTCTTGAGCCATCTTTAAATTGAAGCCAAAGGCATTATTGGCTTCTGTAACAATCCGTTCTGCTGTTATATCATCAATGGGTAATGCATTTAATGCCTGACGATACTTATCCTTAAATACCTTTTTGTCAGGAATTTGCTCAAAGTTATAAAACGATGTGCCTTCATAGCCAGAAAGCTTCAGGGCTGACTGAGCAACTTTTTGTAGCATTTGACCCCCAGAAAGATCGCCCATGTAGCGAGTGTAGGCATGACCTAGCAATAAGACTGGTTCACTAGTAGAAATTTCCCGAATGCGGTCAATGTAGCTCTGGGCAGCAGGTGAAGGTGTAATTTGCTCTCTCCAATTATCCCCATAATAGAACACCATGTCTTTTTCGAGCGAGGATTGGCGATTAAGTTCCAGAAAGTAAACTCGACTAATCACAGGATGTTCTACATGGCTTTCTAATGCCGCTTCTAGTTCGCTGTACACGTAATACAAGTTGCTTAAGAATTTGGCGAAACAGTCTCTATCCACAACTCCTTGCAAAAAACATTTCATGAATGCCACATTTTCCGCTGATGTGTGGGCTTGTTGAGTTCCAGAGCGGAGTTTGATGGCTAGATTGCTACTCATTGTTGCTTCCTTCATGTTCAAGCGCAAAGTTTCTCGACAGTCACCAACTCACGATGGCTGTCACGACCAGCTAAAAAATTGTTATTCTAGGTTTAGAAAGGATGTGCATCACTCTATCCAACAAGTACAACTGCCAATGCAAATCCCAGCTATTTTTATTTATCCTAAGATTATTTAACTATTCATTCATATATAGCTATTAAGATATTAATATTTATTTATGTTTTTCACATGCTCATGTTTAGATACATCCCAGTAGGGACGCAAGGACTTGCGCCCCTACCGCGTAGTCTATTTACCTGAAAAGCTATGCGAACTCATTGTAAAATTCTGCTAAAAATTACCCTTGATAGACTGCATTATTGGGTATCTATTGCAGATTTAGCTAATCAAACCTGTCGATATTGAATCATTGAGAGGAACAGTTTATTGGACATTTGCTGACAAAGAATGTAGAGATAAGTTAGCGCAGTTAGGTGAAGCCTAGTCCAATTTTGCATTTCTACCAGGATTTTAATGCTACTGAAGGACAAATTTAACTTAATCTTATCCTTTTTTTGATTTGTTCTTAGTTGTACTAAGAGTTTTAATACAATAGATTGTATTTAATCAGTATAAAATTCTTCTATAAAAATCCAATTTAATTTTTGAAAAGCTTGCCTGCTCTAGCTTTGGGTGATGTAAATCAGAGCTTACGTATAGTTAAAAAGATTAATACCGGATTCTTAAGAGTTCTATGTGATATTTTCAAAACAGATTTAAGGATTCAGTTGACCGTTTGGTATTGTCCTCACTAAATCAGGATAAACTTTATGTATCGATTCCAGATCAGTGCATACACTCAAACGGGCGAATCCATTGGTCTGGTGGGTTCTACTCCAGAGTTGGGATTGTGGGACATTAGCAAATGTGTTCATCTACGTACAAGTGGCGATCACTATCCTTTATGGTGGACAGATATAGAATTTGACATTCAGCCGCCTTTGGAATCAGGCGATGGACAGAGAGTTGAATATAAATACATACGTCTCGATGCAAATGGCAACGCCCGATGGGAGAGCTTACTAGATACAAATCGCTGGATTCCGATTGACTCTAACGATGATGCCAGTAAAATTATTGTGGATGATGGCGTATTCAGTTATTTACAACCTTATCCCTTCGGATACATTGAGCAGCCTGCTGTCAGAATACCCCTGGATGAAGAGTCTGGAGGGTTAAAAATCGTGGTCATTGGCAGTTCCGTTGCATTAGGTCATAGAGCTTGGTTTTTGAAAGGTTGGGTCTGGCTGTTGGCACAAGCTTTACAACAAAAATATGGGCATAAACTCGTGAATGTGTCGGAGGTGGGGGCGAATGTCAGCAAAACGATCGCTCGATTCCCCTGGTTTGTCACCCCAGAACAACCGGATATCGTAATCATTGCCCTGTCTCTGGGCAACGAAGGATTAGCCTACTGTCCCCCTCATGAACGGCGGGCAGTACAGCGACGGTTTGAAAGTGGCTTGCAGCAGCTTGTGAAAATGACCCGCGACATCGGAGCAATCCCAATTCTGGGCGGAGTCTATCCCAACGGTAATTATTCCCTGGAACATTACTGGTTAATCCGAGACACACACAACCGGATGCTCAGTTGGGGCGTACCTGTACTGGATTGGTTGGCAGCTGTAGATGATGGACAAGGACGATGGAAAGCGGGGACATCCTTCGATCCGGCTCATCCAAATACAGTTGGTCATAGCCTCATGTATCAGCAGATCGACCACCATTTATTCGATATCGATAAAGACGGATTAGCAAAAGAAAAACAACGCTTCCAGCAACCGAATGAATTTCCCATCTACTTTGATAATGGGGGCTTTCATGTCTCTGTCTGTATGGAAGAGAAGCGTTTACGGATTGTTAATTCATCAGAATACAGCTACACCATCGCTCCCTATTGGCAAGAACTACAAACTGCACTGCAAAGTAAGGCTGGATTGACATCAGGTATTTACATTGCGAAGTCTGTCAAGCCGGGAACGCTTCCTTTCTTGGCTGTAGAGGATGGCGCGATCGCAACTACAATCAACATCCCCCCTAATACCGATCTAGAATATAGCGCTGCCTTCAATCTATTTTCGCCGAACAACGTTTTATTCTATGACGGTCATTTGGGGATTTTGCAAGCGGATGAACGCCACCTCTGGATAATCAACGAATCAGACAGCGAGTACAACATCCAGCCAATGTGGACGGAGGTTTGCGACGCACTTAAAGCCATACCATCAGGAGTTTATGAAGATCCGCTTTATCCCGATGTCCCTTTTCGCACGATGATGATTGGTAAGGATGGGCTAGAAAGCCGGGTGAAAGCACCACCTAAGTCTGCGGTGTTGTTCCAATATAAATGTGAGTTATCGGATATCAGCCGTGTGGCAATTCTTCCCCTTGGCGATCGCTGTGCCGTCCGCATGATGTTATATAAAATGGAGTATGATGGCCCCGCCTTTCCCTTCGATCTCACACGCACGACTAATATTGCAGATGTTGCGGATGCGATCGAACACGGTTTTGATGATATGTGGAATCCTGCTTTTCTGCATTACAGTCCCGATGCAGGTAGAATTTACCACGGTAAATGGTCGGGTTTATCCTTTGCCCATGAAGTCGAGGAGACAGACGACCCAACAAACAACATGTCTCCCGTCCATGAACGGATGCGGGTTCGCTACACGGCACGGGCTGAAAGGTTTTGGTACGCATTGCAGCATTGCGACAAAGTGCTTTTCATCCGCACAGGAATTAGCGATCGCGGTGGTGCGATCGATTTAGTCAACAAGCTAGAAAAACAATGCCAGGGGAAGCCATTTCATCTCTTGCTTCTTTCTCCCCAAAGCGGTGATGAGTTTTTAGACCTTCCCAATGTGCTGCATTACAATGTCGAGTTTAATCCCGATCGCATGTATGACGATTTAGGACACTGGATGTATTGCACAGAGGTGATGCGAGGAATTCTGGAATCCCTTGGGGTGTCTAGTAAAAACCTCTTTTGGTGTCCGCCGAAAATACCGAAAACCAGTTAAAATAATCTCTAATTCAAAACATTCCACGCATATCTTAGGCTGCTTGATTGTGTTTCACAATAGCAATCGTCAGTTAATCAAAAACCTCCGACATAGATTTCTCATACAAACTTTCAAGAGTATTGGTGACAAAGTTAGCAATCTCACTTTCTTCTGATTCACGTGAGCCTGCAATATTTAACACACGAATATTGTATTCCTGTAGAAAATCTAATAGTTGAATGTAAGGTTTAAAAACATTATTCAACCTCACTAAATGAATCCAAGGTTTGTTGTATTTCTTAGCACATGATGATGTCCACAACGATCCCTTTATAAGTCGTGGATTTATGGTGAATATCACAGTGGCATCAGAATCTCGTACATTCAACTCTGTTCGCTCTTCATATACAGACGATGATGTTTCCTTTAATGTGTACTTTGGCTCAATAACCCCATCTTCTGCTAAACGACCTTTTGGACACCAACCACTGTGAGGAATATTGTGCTTAATTGCCCAATCAAGAGCTGCACGATCAGCCCCTGTTTGACCCCCTGATATAATCAGTTCAACTGACCAAAGTTTTCTTAGCCTTTGTGTCATAGATTCATTCCAAATATGTTTAAATGCCGCAGCTACAATGTTTCCTATTTGACCATCACTCGCTATTTCAGATGTTAGGTTTGAGGATGGATACAGATTCTCTAAATAAGGCCAGTAACGAAGGATTTTATCCGACCTAACACAACCCCGAAATGGAGAACTGTCAAAAACTCATACGTAATTTCAGCTTGAGCAAAATAGCTCAACTACTGTCGGCTTAGTAACTTTACCCATCACGTTGCGCGGTAATTCTTCAACTATCAAAATTTGGGTTGGCACTTTATAGACAGCCAATCGCTCTTTTGCCCAACTCCTGAAAGCTTCTAATGTTAAAGGTTGTGAGCCTTGCAATACCAACGCCGCACACACCCGTTCACCCCATTCTAAATCGGCAACTCCAACTACTGCACATTCCTGAATATCTGGATGCGATCGCAATACTTCTTCAATTTCTAAAGCGGAAACTTTATACCCTCCAGTTTTAATGATATCCACACTCATCCGTCCCAGAATTCGGTAGTTGCCATTCTCCACTACGGCGGTATCTCCAGTACGGAACCAACCATCTTGGAAGGCTTTGGCAGTTGCTTCGGGGTTTTGCCAATATTCGAGAAACACTCCGGGGCCTTTAACTTGGATCTCTCCTGGTGTCCCCCCTGGAACTAACTCTCCGTTCTCATTTACTAATCTCACTTCAACTTGAGGCAGAGGCTTCCCCACATATCCAGACAACCGGTCACCGTGTAAAGGGTTTGATAACGCCATCCCAATTTCAGTCATACCATAGCGTTCCAGTAGAAAATGGCCGCTGATGGTTTGCCACTTTTCTAAAACTTGAACTGGTAATGCTGCCGAGCCAGAAACCATCAGGCGCATTTTAGCACAACCTTCTGACATGATTTGTTGGCGTTCCTTTGAGGCAATTTCCCAAGCCGCAATCAGTTTTACATAAATCGTTGGTACTGCCATAAATAGAGTTAAGTCACCATCACAAATTCGCTTCCAAACGGTTTCGGCATCAAACTTGCTCAATATATGGCATTCTGCCCCAGCCCATAATGCACAAGTCAGTACGTTAATAATTCCATGAATATGATGTAGTGGCAGAATATGTAAAATGCAATCATCCGATGTCCATTCCCAAGCTGTGATTAAGCTAGTCACTTGCGCTTGAATATTTTGATGAGTTGTAACTACACCTTTTGGTTTACCTGTTGTACCACTGGTGTAGAGAATTAAGGCGCGTCTCCTGATATCTATCTCTGGGAGGCGACTAATATTATGTGGAAGCGTTTCTGAGGTGAGGATAAATCTCAAATTGTGTTTTTCAGCTAGCGATGCCTGCGGCGGTAAACTACGCAGTATACCCTCAAAATTAGGATGAGCAACAATAATCGATGCTCCAGAATTGGTAATTACATACTCCAATTCTGGACGTGGGTGGGAAATACACAGAGGTACAGCTATGCCACCAGCCCGCCAAATTCCCCATTGAGTGGCTACATACTCAAACCCAGGTGGAATGAGAAAGGCAACTCGCTGCTCTTGTAAATCTTCTGTATTTTGAAGAAGACTTGTTGCTATTTGACTAGAAGTGTGGAGCAAATCCCGATAGGTAAATGCTCCGTCCGTTGTCAAAATTGCTGTTTTCTCGTTGTGTTCTTCAGCACAAATAATTAATGGAAAATTCATGTTTGTTTGCCGACTTAGGGTTCATATCATGTCCGCTTGATTGCTTATTAAATCCGAAGAACCCCACCCCGCCAAAGCTGTGCTTTGTCTCCCCTCCCCGCCTGCGGGGAGGGGTTGGGGGTGGGGTTCTTTTATTATGGGTAATTTGGCGGACATGATCTCATTCAGTTTACCTAAATAAAGTATATATAGAAATTTAATTTATTCCGCACCAACAGGCTCAAATAACAACCTTTTTAATGAGTTGATAATATTTTTTTCGTAATTTTATAGATATTACAACCAACGTTGTTTTTTAGCATAGACAATACTGCCAATCACAATTAATGCCATCATACAAATTACTACAGGGTAGGCCCAAGGTTGTTCTAATTCCGGCATATATTTGAAATTCATACCATAGAAACCAGACAGAAAAGTAATTGGTAGAAATACGCTTGAGAGGATAGTCAGGCGATTAATTCGTTCACCTGTTTTACTAGCAATATTATCACGTTGAATTTCCATTAGTTCTGACATCCAGGCTCTTATAGCTTGATATTCTTGCCAGAGTTTATCAACGTGATGAACCAATTCTTGATTGAATAGTTCTTTTACTGGCTGGCTGATCCATTGGAAATCTTCATTATTCATAATAGCCATAAGTAACTTGATACTTTGAAAATTACGGCGTCCAGAACGAGTAGATTGCCTCATTGTGGCAATTTTTTGGTACGTTGATTCATCACCAGAATTGTCTAAAACTTCATCTTCTAAATCATCAAGTTTTCTAGAAATATAGGTAAATACAGTTTCGTAATTATTTAAAATATCTTTAAATATGAGATAAAAAAGATAGTCAATTCCCAATTTTTGAATATCGATAGTTCGCTTTTGGAGATTATTAGTTAAAATACTTAAAATTTTTAGTTCGGTGATTTCAAAAGTTAGGATAAAATTATTTCCAACTACAATATTGCCGCGTACAACCTCAAACTCATTATTTTTTATTTGAGAACTTAGGATTTCATAACTGTCAAATAAACAATCTTCTATATCTTCATCAATTCCTACAGGGGAATGGTTGAAAATCATGTTAACACGAGATGGATTTAGTCCAAAGTGCTTGATAATTCTGGCTGTTCCAGTGCGATCGCGGAAGTGAACACAACGCAACCAAATATTCTGAGAACCATCAATTCTTTTCAGTACCGTATCGACATCTCTATGGGTGAATATTTCTAGGTTATCTGGATAAAAAGTCAGGAGAATTAGCATATAGGAATCCTAATTGAGTCGTAATAAAATACTGTGACTCATGGGAATTAATCAGGACTTTAGCCCTTGTTTTATAAGCAATAAAATGCTTACTACAAACCATCAAAACTAGTTTGATAAAGTAATAGCCGTAAATTTGTAAAGTAAAACACATTTAAATAGCACAATCACTCTCTAAGAGTTTTGACTGTTGATAGTCGACACTATATTGAGTGGAAACTCAATTTTTTTCTATTTTCCCAGATTTTGGGCGAGTAGTTGGCGCTGGCACTGACTTATTTTGCAGAATTGCAATTTCCCGCTGTGCATCTTGATAACTATCTTGTTCCCCTTGCTGTTGGAATAGTTTTGCGGCTTTTTTGAAGTCTGCGATCGCACCCAGTTTATTTTTCTGCTTGGTGCGAATCACACCCCGGTTATAATAGGCTAAGGCGTTGTTAGCATTAATTGCGATCGCTCGTGAATAATCCTGATTTGCAGCTTTTTTATTTCCCAGTTCGAGATAAGCGTTACCACGGTTATTGTAAGCTGCTACATTATTAGTATCTAGTTTTAGCGCTGCGGTGTAATCTTCAATAGCACCTTTATAATCTCCAAAAGAAAAGCGGTGAATACCTCTGTGAATATAAGCTGCAATAAATTTAGGATCGATTTGTAAAATAGTGTTGTAATCTTCAGTACCTTCTACTTTTTTTCCCAGATCGCTGTAAATATCACCACGATTAAGATAAGCTTCTATGTATTTGGGATTGATGTTGATTGCATCTGTATAATCTTTAATTGCTTGATCTTTTTGTTTATTAATAGATTGAGTTAAACCCCTTTGATAATAAGCTTTGGCATCACTAGGATTAATCTTAATTACTTTATCAAAATCTTGGATTGCTTCAAGTCTTTGTTTGAGGCGACGGCGAAGAATACCTCGTTGCAAGTAGGCTTCAGTATACTGGGGTTTAAGAGCGATCGCTTTGCTAAAATCTCCAATTGCGCCTTTGTTATCTTTCGATTGAGCACGAGCTAATCCTCGTCCATAGTAAGCATAAGCATCTTTAGAATTTAACTTAATTGCTTGAGTATAATCTGCGATCGCTTCTTTGTATTTGCCTAATGCCGAAAGAGCAAATCCTCGGTCAAAATAGGCATTAGCATCTTGAGGATTAAGTAAAATAGCTTGACTAGAATCTGCTTGTGCTTGCTCGTAGTCTCCTAATCGATAATAAGCATCACCTCGCCTATTATAAGCTAAAGCGTTTTGCGGATCTAATTTAATAGCCTGATTGAAATCTTCAACTGCTCCGTCATACTTTCCTAACTCATATTTATTTACGCCCTCTTGATATAATGTCTTTTGGGCATCAATTACAAGTTTTGGCGATCTCAATTGCCACGCTGCAACACTAAGGGTAATACAGCCAGCTATCCCCCCTATAACTAGTAATAATTTTTTCTGATGTTGTTTTTGGTGATTGTCATCAACATTTATTAATTTTTTCAGGTCTTCTAATACTTCGGTTGCATACTGGTAGCGCTTACGATAGTCAAAACGCACCATTTTATTAATAATTTTTGCTAATTTTCTGTTAACTTTTAGATTTTTATCGCGCCAAAGTATTTCACCTGTCAGCTTATTTTTCTGACTTCGTAAATTAGATATTTCGTTTGCAGGTAAAGCTTTTAGTGCGGCGATCGCAACGATCCCTAAAGCATATATATCACTGTTGTATTTGAGGTTGCCGTTAATTTGTTCTATCGGCATATACTCGGAATTTTCAACAGTATTATTAATCGCTTCATTAAAAGTACCCAAATTAACCAAAACTAACTTTTTATCTGATTCCCGGCGAATAATATTTGCTGGTGTAATATTTCGATGAATTATGCCATAGCTATGTACAATAACCAAAGTTTCTAATATCTCTGACAAAAGACTAATTACTTGGTCTTCCTTTATAAGTTGTCCCTGGATAATTTCGTCAGTTAAAGGATTACCAGGTATGAATTCTTGCACTAGATAAAATTCTTCATTTTCTTCAAAGGAAGCAATGAGCTTTTGAATTTTATCGTGTTCTTGTCCGAGTTTTTCTAAAGTTTCTGCCTTGCTGGCAAACAAGCGGCGTAGGATTGTTAAAGCTTGAGGATTGCTATTAAGAAGACATAACTGCTTTACTATAAATTCTTGGCCATTAAGATTAACATCTTCAACTAGATAGGTTTTCTCTTTTTCCCCATCATTGAGAGTTTTTAGTATTTGATAATGTCCATCTAGTAAATGACTATTCATCAATATAAATATAGTCTAATAAATTGTTCGATTATAGCTTACGTGTTATTACTACTGATTTTAAAATATAAATATTTATTTATTAAGCAACTTCAAATGAGATCGATGCGTGGGCTGCTACCGCGTGTATATTGCAAAGTCCCTCCCTCAAGCTTGCTACGGTGTATACACAAGTCTGAAATAGCTCAGTAACCAAGGTTTTACCCCACCCTAACCCTCCCCTTATAAAGGGGAGGGAATAAGATTCTCTTGTTTCCCCCCAATGCATCGCAGGGCTGTTTCATTCCATAAGGAAAAGAAGTTTGTCAATATCATTAGAGAGAA
>NZ_JAVRCE010000120.1:0-10046 GCF_034530915.1 Nostoc sp. DedQUE09 | reverse complement strand
AAGGCTCATTAAAGGAGTTCAAAGCCTCATTAATGAGTATCAAAGGCTCATTAAACTATGGTGACACCAAATTCTACTTTAAAATAAATCTTCTCTGCCTCTAAGCTTAGTTAGATTCTCCCATGACCAAAGTCACCAGGGTGCTGGAAATTTCATCAAGGGGGAGAATAAAATCTACATTGCCGGTGTGAATTGCGGCGGAGGGCATCCCGGAAAATTCGGCGGTTTTTACGTCTTGGACAATGACATTACCGCCCATTTTTTTGATCGCTTCTACTCCCATCGCGCCGTCGCTACCCGTTCCAGTTAACACAACAGCGATCGCTCTGTCTTTGTAAGTGGCTGCAACTGATTCAAATAATAAGTCCGCCGAAGGACGTAAAAAATGTACTAATTCTGACTGTGATAAGGAAAGTGTACCGTCATCGTTTACCAATAAGTGACGATTGGGTGGAGCAACGTAAGCCGTTCCTGGGCTAAGAGAATCTCCCTCTTGTGCCTGTTTGACAGTAATATCTGTGCGCCGACTCAGAATTTCTGCCATGAACGACGGATGTTCAGGAGCGAGGTGTTGCACAATGGCGATCGCAGCTGGAAATTTTGTAGGTAGAGTCGATAGCACTTTAACTATAGCAGTCACACCGCCTGCTGAGGCTGCGATCGCCACTATATCAAAGGCAGCATTAGTAAAGTGAGGTAGATGATTTTTGGCATTTTCTGCCATCTCAATCATGATTTTGCGCTTATAACTATCTGCGTAACTTCTTTAGTTACAAATAGCATTAATAAAGTTACAATTTCTTATTTTTACCTACATATATTATACAGTATATTTGAACTACCTCAGCATTTTTTTGCCTTTACCTATCAAATTCACAGGTTAATCTTCCTGCTCTAGAATACGTTTCGCCTCCAAAAGTTGCTGCTTATGTTCTTCACTAACCTTTGGGTATTGCAAATTTAGTTCTTCTAATTTTGTGCAGATAATATTGGCAACGGTTAGGCGGGTAAACCATTTGCGATCGGCAGGAATAATATACCACGGTGCCCATTTAGTACTAGTATTGTTAAAAACCTCTTCATAAGCATTCATATAATCATCCCAAAAAGCTCGTTCTCGAACATCATTATCTGAAAACTTCCAATTTTTATCAGGAGAGTCAATCCGTTGTAAAAAACGTCTTTTCTGCTCTGACTTGGAAACATTGAGAAAAAACTTCAGAATAATTACACCATTATCAACCAAATATTTTTCAAAGTTATTAATTTCTTCAAAACGCTGCTTCCATATCTTTGTTCCATTGGGGAAGTAAGGAAGTTGTTGTTTCTGAAGCATTTCTGGATGAACACGAACTACCAGCACTTCTTCATAATATGAACGGTTGAATATCCCAATTCGTCCTCTTTCTGGTAGAGCTTTCATCGAACGCCACAAGTAGTCATGGTCTAATTCTTCTGCACTGGGGCCCTTAAAACTAAACACTTGAAATCCCTGTGGGTTCACACCAGAGGTAACATGTTTAATAGTGCTGTCTTTGCCAGCAGCATCCATTGCTTGAAAAATAATCAACAGAGAATATGTATTTTGAGCATAAAGAATATTTTGGTAATTAGCTAGTCGTTCAATATCTACCTGTAATTTGATCGCAGCATCAGTTTTTTCATGAAAATCAGTTTTATAAGCTGGGTCATAGTTTTTTTTCAAAGAAATCTTTGAACCTGGCAAAACAATGAAAGCATCATGATTCATGTATAAAACCTCCTTGTAGCTAATTAATATGCAAACATATTTTGAAATGTTAATTTCTGAAAGTTAACTAGAGCGGATAATTAAAAAGACGCTACGCGAACATTACTTTCGTCGCTTTGGCATAGGACGCATTGCTTCACGTCCCAAGATAAACATCCCCGTAATACCTAAACAGACAAACCAAATATATTGATACCAGTATTGCCTAATCTCCATAACTGTACTGGTTTTTGGATGCAATGTGTTTAAGTATAACAGCAGTACCAATATCATGAGTGCCCCAAAACCAACAAGGCTCAAGCCAACAAGAATTCGTGCGGGACGCAGTTCAAAATCACTAATAGTATTTAAGTCAATTTCTGCCAGTTCCTTAAAGGAGTCATCTGCCAAAGATGAGGTTGCTTGAAATTTATTGCTCAGTTTTGGTGGCAAAATCTGCGACAGTTTTGCTACAGTTGGGCGACGAAGCAAAGCCTCGGTATCTCGCAGCAATTCCAGCGGTTTACGGGTAGTAGTTGGTTGAGCAAACTCTCTGTTGTCTGTAGAAGTTGAGGCATTAGCTTTGCTTTCAAAATCCATAGTACGCTTCGGAAAAACCAGGATATACATAGCCTAGCGAATCAAAAGACAAATGCGTGAAAATAATTCGTAATTCGTAATTAATTGATTTATGGGAAAAAACACATTCTTTACTCAAAGTAAGTAAATTTAGGCGTTGGCTAATTACAAATTACTCGTCCATTTCTTTTAATGTAGCTAATGCCGATGGAGATAAACGACTGAGATAGCGGAATATCCAGTATTTAAAGATAGTGTTTAAAATTACAGGAAAAGTAGCAATAAAGAAAAATATTATATTTCGACTGGGTGGAAGACCTAAATGTTCTGCTAACCCTGCAAGAAGGACTTCCCACCCATCTGGTGAGTGAAATCCTACAAATATATCTGTAAATAAAATAATTAAAAAAGCCTTAGCGCTATCGCTGAGACCAGAGACAATGGTATCCATAAAAGACTTAAGAATCGCAATTTCTCTTTTGCTCACAGCGATAATTATTCCAAAAGAAAATAGTGAGATTAAATCAGCAAAGGCATTACTAACACTACTATTACTTTTTCTCCGGAATTCTTCAGAGATTTCAACTGCTTTACTTTTTATTTTTTCTTGTATTAGCTCTGAAGAAAGGGGCGGTGCTTGATTAAGCAAGTATTCAAATCTCAGTTCTTCTTGAAAATTATGTAATTCATGGAGAGCTTCTTTCTCCATGTCAGAATTGAGAAAAACTTTAGTTACGTTGTCTCCTCTAACTCTTTCTAATATTGGAATTACTATAAATTCTTTAGATAAAGATTGAGCCAAAAGCGGTACAATAATTAGAATCATCAAAAATTTAAAGGCAATTAGTGTTCTACTTTTAGAAGTGCGATAATTTCTGACAAACTCTTCTTCTGTCTGCGGTGCAAACCTGGGTTGAATTTTATTAATTTTCTTACCAATGGAACTCGGATCAACTCCAGTCCTTTGAGTTGTAGGTTTAACTTCAGTCTCATTGATATTAGATGATTTTAAATATTTTTCTGTTTCTTTACTATTGATTTTTAAATGCTGAGAATGTGGCCCTAGTTGAGTATTATTAACTGGTTTATCTTTGATAGCGTACTTCTCTACTACTTCATCGATAACCTTTAATTTTTCTAATAAAACAGGATTAGAGATATTGACAATTCCCCGACTAAGCTGGAATTCTGCAAGCCTGATCTTAATAATAGTTAGGTTCTTATTAAGATATACTTGCCAATAAGACATGACATTTTCAGTATAATTTACTGATTGTAAAGATATTTTTTTACGATCAAAATGTTCGTTCTCAATATTTTTAATTCTCTGAGCTGCTTCGTAAGCTTCTAAAAGTGCCCTTTCTGGTGTATCTAAAAACCAACGGTTTAGCGATCGCAAATATTCTTTTAAATTTTGGCGAAGTAATTCTGCTGTTCTGGTAAGTGAGTTTTTCATTACATAATATGACTATTTAGATAATGTGTATTATAGTTATATCATCCTGAAAAATGGGTAATAACAGCTAAATAGTTAAGTTAGTCCAATCAAGATTCAGGTAATATTTCCTGATGCAATCTCTAGGATGGTCACTGAGCCAACTAGAAGTGCGGGCTGCGCTACGCTAGCAATTTCATATTACCTGTAAACTCAGATGGATCAGCATAAATTGACACTGGTCATTTATATTGGCAGTTTATCCATTACACTGTCATAATTTACACCATTTGTCAGTGTTTCTGTTTCATACAAAAGCCTTGATTGCAACATTTCACAATTGAGGCAAATCTTCCACTACGCACAGTCTATCACTGTCAAAGGGAACAAGAAGTAGAGATGTTGCTTTCTCATCTCCCACTTTGCGGGAAGCTAAAGCTACATCTTCCTCATCCCCCTCATCCACCTCATCCCCCTCATCCCCCTCATCTCCCCACTCCCAATTTTTAAATTATGAGTTTGAGTCTGTGCATGATTGTGAAAAACGAAGCCGCAACGCTGCCTAAATGCCTAAGCAGTGTCAAAAAAGTGGTGGATGAAATGGTAGTGTTGGACACAGGCTCAATTGATCGCACTCCCAACATTGCCCAACAACTTGGTGCAAAAGTCCATCATTTTAAATGGTCTAATGATTTTAGTGCTGCGCGCAATGCAGCTTTAAAATATGTCACTGGTGATTGGATTTTGGTATTAGATGCTGATGAAACTTTGACTCCAGCAATTGTACCGCAGTTGCGAGAGGCGATCGCCAGAGATGAATACCTGCTAATTAACCTCGTTCGTCAGGAAGTTGGTGCAGAACAATCTCCCTATTCTTTGGTTTCCAGGCTATTCCGCAATCATCCAGATATTCGTTTTGACCGTCCTTACCATGCCTTAGTAGATGATAGTGTATCAGAAATTTTAACCAGAGAACCCCACTGGCAAATAGGTTATTTACCTGGGGTTGCACTTATACACACAGGATATCAAAAAAGTGCGATCGCTCAAAATAACAAATATGCCAAAGCCGCTACGGCGATGGAAGGGTTCCTCGCAACTCATCCTGATGACCCTTATGTTTGCAGTAAATTAGGGGCGTTGTATGTGCAAACTGGAAAAATTTCTCAAGGTATGGATTTGCTCAGACGAGGAATCATCGTTGCTGAAGACAACTACGATATTTTATATGAACTCCACTATCATTTAGGCATTGCCTACAGTCGGTTGCAAAAATCCCCACAGGCGATTTCTCACTATCAAGCTGCCATCAAATTGCCAATTTATCCCATGCTCAAACTAGGAGCATACAACAACTTGGGTAACTTACTCAAAGCAGCAGGAGATTTCAACGGTGCGAAAACTGCTTATGCCACAGCTTTGAAAATTGACCCTACTTTTGTTATTGGACATTATAATTTGGCGATGACATTTAAGGCTTTGGGTTTATTTGCAGATGCGATCGTATATTATCAACATGCAATCACCTTAAATCCCAACTATGCCGAAGCATATCAAAATTTAGGGGTAGTGTTGCTGAAAATTGGCAATCATCAAGATAGTTTAGCAGCTTTTAAAAAAGCGATCGCTCTTCACGAAAGGTATAATCCCGAAGAGGCGAAAAGACTACGCCAGGGGTTGCGAGAGATGGAGTTGATGTAGAGATGAGGGGGCATTGGGCACTTGTACTGAGCAAACTTTAAGCTGGAAACACAAAACATCAGACTGGAGTATAGTTCAATACAGTTAAGTTAACTGTATTGATTTATAGTTTCAAGACTTGCCTCCCCTAGTTATCCCCGATTGTTACCTAATCTAAAAATATAAACCCAAAAGTTGAAATCAAAACTTTTGGTGGTATCAAACTTTTCAATATTTTATGAATAAAGAGACAAAGCTCTTTCGTATATTTTGTTCATATTGGTGGTGTTGGCAGAGTAACTGCCTTCACGGGCATAATTCTTTCAAGAATATAACAACGTAGATGCAATAAGTATTTGAGGGAGTAATAACCTATGCTTGAAACCCATCTTATCCACACCGAAGCTGATTATCGTGCTGCACTTGATGAAATTGAAAGATTGTTTGATGCAGAACTCAATACACCAGAGTTTGACCGCTTGGAAGTTTTAACTACGCTTGTGAAAGCATACGAGCAAAGGCATTACCCAATCGAAACACGAGATCCTATTGAAGCAATTTTATATTATCTTGAATCCCGTGAGTTATTTTTAGATGATATAGAGCCAATGAAACCAGCGATGTTTTATTAAACACCTCTTGAACTTGAGCTTCCGAACACGGAACTTGAACTTCGGAACACTAAACTTCAGCTTCCGAACTCGAAACTTCAGCTTCAGAACATGGAATTTGAACTTCCGAACTCGAAACTTCAGCTTCAGAACATGGAACTTGAGCTTCCGAACTCGGAACTTCAGCTTCAGAACATGGAACTTGAGCTTCCGAACTCGAAACTTCAGCTTCAGAACACGGGACTTGAGCTTCCGAACTCGAAATTTCAGCTTCAGAACACGGGACTTGAGCTTCCGAACACGGAACTTGAGGTTTAAAAATGAACTCCACCCGTTCTGAGTTGAAAAGGTGGAGTTAAAAAGTTGAAGAGTTGATAAATGCTCCTCACAAATGACAAAGATATCATGTCCGCTTGATTGCTTATTAAATCCGAAGAACCCCACCCCGCCAAAGCTGTGCTTTGTCTCCCCTCCCCGCCTGCGGGGAGGGGTTGGGGGTGGGGTTCTTTTATTATGGGTAATTTGGCGGACATGATATGACAACTGACAAATGACAACCAACTAAATACGCGACTTGACAAATTTCTCTAATCTATCCATTCCCTTTTCAATCGTCGCCATATCTGTGGCGTAGGAAAGGCGAATGTTGTCATCAGCGCCAAAAGCAATTCCGGGAATGACAGCGACTTGATGTTCTCCCAGCAAAGCGTCACAAAATTCTAGGGATTTTAGACCGGTTTTGCTGATATCAGGGAACAGATAAAAAGCGCCATCTGGTTTTGCAGTACTCAAACCGGGAATGGCGTTGAGTCTATCTAGCATTACCTGGCGGCGTTTGGCGAAGGCTTGGCGCATTTCTTCGACACAATCTTGAGAACTTTGTAGCGCTGCGATCGCACCATATTGGGCAAAGGTACACACGTTAGATGTACTATGCCCTTGGATGGAACTCGCTGCTTTAATGATTTCCACAGGCCCTGCTAAATAACCAAGTCTCCACCCAGTCATGGAATAAGCTTTCGCAAACCCATTACTAATCAAAGTGCGGTCAAAAATTTCCTTCCCAAGAGAACCGATGCTGATATGTTCTGCACCGTCGTAGAGAATTTTTTCGTAAATCTCATCTGAGACGACAAAGATATCTGCATCAACTACTACCTGCGCCAGTGCTTTAATTTCATCTGGCGTGTAAACCATCCCCGTGGGATTAGATGGAGAGTTGAGGATAAATAACTTCGTCTTAGGCGTGATTGCTTTACGGAGTTGTTCGGGAGTAATTTTATAACCCGTCGTTGCATCTGTAGGGACAATTACTGAAACCCCACCCACCAAAGTCACCATTTCGGGATAACTTAACCAGTAGGGTGCGGGGATAATTACCTCATCACCTGGATCGATCAATGCCACGATTAAGTTGTACAGAGAATGCTTACCGCCATTGGTGACAATCACATTCTCAGACTTGTAATCAAGACCGTTATCAATTTTAAGCTTATGGGCGATCGCTTCCCTTAACTTTGGTTCTCCGGCTGCTGCACCATACTTGGTTTTGCCTTCTTCCAAAGCTTTGACTGCTGCGGCTTTAATATGCGCTGGAGTATCAAAATCTGGTTCTCCAGCGCTAAAACTACAAACATCTATTCCCTCTGCCTTCAGTGCCTTAGCCTTGGCTGCGATCGCTAAGGTTAATGAAGGTGTTACCTGACTTACTCTTGCTGCCAGCTTCATTCTTACTATTTTTTGGCAAATCTTTCACTTATCTAAGGATATCCCAGAATCTCTACCAAGATTCGCCTTTTCTGAATTCCTTGGGAATGGGGCATGAGCGTTAGGAGTGCTGAGTGCTGTTAGCGGTAGCGGGGCGTTTAGCCCGTGCTGAGTGCTGAGTTAGGAGTTAAGAGTTAGGAGTTTTGTTTATCTCCTTGTCCCCTCATCTCCATCATCTAGCTCCTCTGCCCCCTGCTCCCCTGCCCCTCTGCTCCTCTGCCCCCCGGTCACTGAGCGTAGCCGAAGTGCTGCTCCCCTGCCCCCAATCCCTAAGCGATCGTCACATCTGGCGACAAGTAAACATCCTGAATGGTGTGAAATAGTTTTACACCTTCCTCAAAGGGACGCTGGAAGGTTTTTCGCCCAGAAATTAATCCTGAACCACCAGCGCGTTTGTTGATTACGGCGGTGCGAATTGCTTCGGCAAAATCATTTTTACCAGTCGCGCCACCAGAATTAATCAACCCCACACGCCCAGAGTAGCAATTTAGCACTTGGTAACGAGTTAAATCAATTGGGTGATCGGTTGTCAAATCTGTGTAAACGCGCTCATCGGTTTTGCCGTAACTCTTACCACTGGCTTTGGCAACTGCACCGTAACCATTGTTATTTTCGGGTAACTTTTGTTTAATGATGTCGGCTTCAATGGTTACACCCAAATGATTTGCCTGTCCGGTGAGGTCAGCAGCAACGTGGTAATCTTTGTCTTGTTTAAAGGCGTTATTCCGCAGATAGCACCAGAGAATAGTCGCCATCCCTAATTCATGGGCGCGTTTAAAAGCTTTGCTGATTTCCTGAATTTGTCTGGTAGAATTCTCGGAACCAAAGTAAATTGTCGCACCTACGGCAGCCGCCCCTAAATTCCAAGCTTGTTCTACATCCGCAAACAATACCTGGTCAAATTGATTGGGGAAAGTTAGCAATTCGTTGTGATTGATTTTGGCAATAAAGGGAATTTTGTGGGCATATTTGCGCGAAACTATACCTAATGTTCCCAAAGTGGTAGCAACAGCATTGCAATCTGCGGCGATCGCTAGCTTAACAATATTTTCTGGATCAAAGTAAATTGGATTGGGCGCAAAAGACGCACCTGCTGAGTGTTCAATCCCTTGGTCTACTGGTAAAATCGAGAGATAGCCTGTGTTTGCCAGACGACCAGTAGAGTAAAGTAAATGGAGATTACGCAATACTTGAGGATTGCGATCGCTGTTGAGCCAGATTCGATCTACAAAGTCTGGGCCCGGCAAATGTATTAAATCACGAGAAACTTTTGCTTTGTAGGTAAGCAGGTCTTCAGCCTCTTTACCTAGCAATGACTCAATAGAATTAGGTTCTTTGAGCGTTGTAGTCATAGCGTTTTCCTCAAAAATTGAGCAAATGACCTTTGCTTTTAAGATAGCATTTTTAATACTCCTAACCTGCTTAGGCTTGTATTCACTAGATATATATTCCTTTTGATATAAAAGCCTTAAATTATTCTTTAAAAATCGCTAAAATCAATGATTGTCTGAGATATAACCATTATTTGAGCCAAGATGCACAAATAAAGAATTGTGTTTTTGAGGATTTTGGTGGATTGCAGACTGATAATTTGATATATTTCAATTCTGATACTCATCATCTGACAAAAAAAATGTCGAGAAGTAATCTTCGCAGATTCCTATTGTGGCAATAATCGTTAAAAGAACAAATACAATTCTATGAGTAAATTTAACATCGATCTCGACTTCAGCAAAATAGATTTCGCTTCCCTTGAAACAGAAGAAGATTTTCAAAGAGAGGCAAAAACATTACTACCCAAAGCACTGGTAAAACTAGGTGAAAGTGTAGGTGAGAAGACTTGGGAAGAATTACAGCAAAAGCTGCAAGCATCGGGAAGTAAGCTCAAATCTTCTCCTAGTGAGAAACGTAGGTTTATGCAAGAAACAGGCAGAACTTATCAACGAAATGCCAGTAATAGAGAAAAACAAGAACTAGAAGAATATATAGTAGAGCAATTACGCCAGCACAAATAATAAATATCAACCTAAGCTTGATGTACTCGTATTCCAACTTCTATTTTTAGCAGTAGTTTTAGTAGGGTGTGTTAGCCCTTGGCGTAACGCACCACTTTCCTAACTTGTAGTATTCAAAATCATTCTAGTCTTTACCTTTTTAATACTCGTGAGCGAGTCTTTTATACTCGTGAGCGAGTCTTTGAACTCCGTTAACGAGTCTTTTATACTCGTGAATGAGTCTTTGAACT
>NZ_JAVRCE010000119.1:0-10294 GCF_034530915.1 Nostoc sp. DedQUE09 | reverse complement strand
ACGTCCAGTTCTGTAGAAGAGGTAGAGAGAGTGATTTTTCTATCGACTTCAACCAAACATTAGCCAGAACTCCATTAATTATTGTCCTTTCAGTTTTTGTAGGAGATTTAGTTACTGGCTTAATTACTGGAGCTTAAATCAGTGAATAATTATCAGTTATCAGTCTCTCACTGATAACTGTTAAATGCAAGTTTCATTTGGTTAGAGCATTTCTTGAATAGGAGAAATTGCCCAGATTCAAGAAATGCTTCATCTCAACAAGTAGTTAAAAAAATGAGAAATGAAAATAAATTTCGGACTGTAAATAGGATCTTAGGAGACAGACCCAGATTAGGGCCATTTCCCGCCGACCAGATTTTTCCTTGGTCAGTAATAGCAGTATTAAATGTATTTATTGTTGATTACACATTCAAAGCAGGATGGTTAGCAACTGGATTAAGTATTGCTTGGGGATGGGCTACTTGGTGGGTAGTTTCTACAAATAAAGATTTTTTTGGGAAATTTGTCAGTGTGCCTCGTTTAAGCAGAGGTTATATGCCTTTTAAAACCTTGAACAATAACACAGGGTTCAGAGATCAGAAGCCAGGATTAAGGAAGTAGGTTGAACTACATAATTAGTGCGCCCATCATGACACCTCAGAAACAATCCAAACATCCAGATAAATTAGGTAAGAAAGCATTAGAAAAGGAGCAGATTGAGTTTGCTAAAGTCTTGACTCCCTTTGAGGATATTATTCATTTGGCGGGGATCTGTAACTTGAACTTAGGCGGCAGAAGAGGCATAGGTGCATTGATCCTCAAAAAAGGTGAATCGATTCAAATTAAATTTTGTTTTGATTGCTTAGGGATTCATCCGAATTTAGGCAGCGAACAGATGTTACCAATGTTTGAGGGAATAGAAGCCGGACTCAAGGAAATCCCGGAGCAAGAATCATTGACCATACATTTTGGTTCATTCACTTCCGATTATGAACGACAGCAGGAACTCAAGTCCATTGAGAATAATTGCTCAATCGAGCAACTTAAACTTTTAATCCGTAGTGAAAGATTACGAATAAAAGCTTTAACCAAAAGTGGAACTAGGAAAAACAAATTTTTGAGGTTATGGTGTACTTATACTGTTACATCTGATGATGAACGAAGCCAAGATTTGGTGGAATCTATTATTAGAAAATTAGAAAAAGCTTGGTATAATTTTACCGGAGAAATTCATTCAATTAACAACACCAAAATTGAAACCATTTTGCAAAATTCATTTAATGATGGTTTTCAATCATGGGAGAATTTACTTAATAATAAGATGAAATTGGGGATTAAAGCTTTGAGTGCTGAAGAACTCTGGACGGTAATCTGGCAGCAATTTAACCATTCATCACCAGCATTAATCCCTAATCCCTTAAAAATAGATGAAGTAGGTGGACTAATCGAAACCCAAACAAGCGATTTTCACATCCGGCATCATCTATTAGAAAATGAGCAATCTATACCATTTTTAGATCGCAAATGGGTAAAAATTCAAGATAAATATATTGGAGCGTTGAATTTTAGTCAAAAGCCGGGAGGTTGGATAGATGAACAGGCACAATTAAGATATCTCTGGTCACTGATATCTCGTGATAGTATTTTCGATACTGAAATTTTTTGTCAGGTGACAAAAGCTAACCAAGGAATCACGAAAACCAACCTCCAAAGACTAACTAAACAGTCGATTACTTCTACGACATTATCCAGTGATAAAGGTAATATTGATGTCAAGTCGGGACTGAATATTGAGTCAGCAGTAGAAGCCCAGAAGACGATTTATAAAGGAAATGTTGTTGTACACACGGCTGTAGTTTTCCTAGTACATCGTCAATCAACACGTTCTTTAGATGAAGCTTGCCGTTACCTTGCGAGTTACTTCTTGCGTCCGGCGGCAGTTGACCGGGAGATAGAATACGCCTGGAAGACATGGTTGCAGTGTTGTCCATGTGTTTGGGAACCACTGTTAACCAAGCCTTTTAACCGCAGACTGCCATATTTTAGTTCTGAAGCACCAGGGCTGATGCCTTTAATTCGCACAGCCACAGGAGATCGGACTGGGTTTGAGTTAATTGCAGAAGAGGGGGGAACACCTGTATATCTAGACTTGTACCAAAATCACAAGAATCTAGCTGTTTTCGGTGCAACTCGTTCGGGGAAATCAGTTCTGGTGGCTGGAATTCTCACACCAGCACTTGCCCAAGATATCCCAGTTGTCGCTTTAGATTACCCCAAACCAGATGGTACATCTACCTTCACTGACTACACTAATTTGTTAGGAAAAGACGGGGCTTACTTTGATATTTCTAAAGAATACAACAATCTTTTTGAGTTACCGAATTTGCAAGGACTAGAACCAGAAATTATCAATGAAAGATTGAATGATTTCAAGGAATTTTTGAAATCGGTGCTGATGACAATGGTGGTTGGAACTAGCATGATTGGGGTTAAACCTGGGATGATTACCAATATTGAGTCAATCATTGCTTTAACATTAAAAATATTTTTCAACGATGATGAAATCAAAATGCGCTATAAGTTAGCGCTCTCATCGGGAGTAGGAACTTTAGAATGGGCAGAGACTCCAACGCTGCAAGACTTTTACAAATACTGTTCCCCAGCCTTTGTTAAATTAGATTCTATTGCCAGTAACAGTCGAGATATAATATCAGCTTTAGAACAAATTCGACTGAGACTTAGTTACTGGTTAAGCACAAGAGTTGGACAGTCAATTTCTCGCCCTTCTAGTTTTAGAACTGATGCAAAATTACTTGTTTTTGCATTAAGAAATTTATCAAGTGAAGCGGATGCAGCCATCTTAGCTCTGAGCGCTTATGCTGCGGCACTCAGACGAGCGTTAGCATCGAAAGTCAGTATCTTCTTCCTTGATGAAGCACCAATTTTATTTCAATTTGAATCAATTGCAGATTTGATTGGTAGATTGTGTGCAAATGGTGCAAAAGCGGGAATTCGCGTAATCCTATCTGCTCAAGAGCCAGAGAGTATTTATCAAAGCAAGGCAGCATCTAAGATTTTTGCAAATATTGGCACTAGATTAGTCGGGAGGATACAAACCTCAGCAGTAGACCCATTCATAGAGAGATTTAAATATCCCACCGAAATCATTCGAGTTAACAGTACAGAAGCTTTCTATCCCCAAAAATCAGGAATTTATTCTCAATGGTTGCTTGATGATAACGGTAAACTAACTTTTTGCCGTTATTATCCCGCCCACTGTTTACTGGCATCTGTCGCCAACAATCCGCACGAGCAAGAATTACGGACTCTTTTTCTGAAAAATTATCAAGATAATCCTTTGTTAGGAATGGTCAAGTTTACTGAGGATTATATCAAGATGATTCGAGAAGAAGAGTTGTCTGAGGAAGGTAAAAAACTGATGTTTCAATTAGAAAAAACAAAGGTGGTTTAACTATGAAGAATCGTCAAAAAGTTGCTGTACTACTTTCTGTTACTGTAGTAAGTTTATTACTAGCTACACCCAGTTATGGATTAGTCATTAGTGACTTTTTTAGCTCTCTAGTTGATGATATTAAAGGTGAAGTAAGCCAGATCCAAACTTGGGCAAAATTGCAAATAGATCAAAGTTGGGCTGGCATTAAGAAAGATGCTCAAGCTGCAATTGATAATACTGTCGGAGAGATGGGAGCGCCAGATCCGATTGCTAGTAGCGATGAACTTAAAAATCGGATTGCTGATACTTACTCTTTACCAGTCGCCAAGGAAAAGGGGCAAGATTTAGAGCGAGAACTCACAAGAGCTTCAATCATCAGTGTTGTAGGTAAAACTGGGCAAGCAGATACGTATCAAAAAATAGAGAAAACAACACAAATAGCTCAAGACGCGAAAACCATTGCTGACCAAGCTCAAGACATGGATGCTTCTCAAAATGTCCTGAAAGCGATCGCCGCTCAAAATGGTCTGGTGGTTTCCATGTTGGCACAACAGCGCACTGATTCATTGCAAGCAAGGCAGGATAATTCATACTCCAATCTCATGCTGACTCAAGTCGCAGAAAACACAGCAAATGCACGAAAAAAACAAGATTTGAATGAATTAGGTACTCTTTCTTTGGCCCATGAACTTATCGGTATATCTCGTTTAGATCCCACCCAAGAAAATTAACGAGGAGAGGAAACTCTTAACATCTTGCTGATTCTTTCTCATCAACTCGCCCTTATCTTATGCTTTCAAAAAATTACTTATTCGCTCGATCTCAGTTTGCTGGTGCAGATTTACTAGAACAAGCAAGTAATACAGCAGATTTTATTGCTCAAGGTTTCAATCAAACTTGGGAAGAAACTATCACAGGTGATTTATACGCTGCTATGTGCAAAATCGGTATATTGTTCGCCGTTGCGACATTTGTCTTTTTCATGGTTGAGTGGACAAAGAAAATGCTCTCAGGCGATGAACAACGTGCATATACAGATTTTATCTGGGTGTTAATAGTTATAGTACTCTTAGCAAATAATGGCAAAGCTTTAGGCTCAGGTACTCTCGGAATCAGAAATTACATAAATAATACAAACCAATATATACTAACACGTACAGCAAGAGGTGTTGACTTAAGGGCTGCATATCAAAAAGCCTTGGGTGTACAAGCGGTGCGTGAGGCTATTGGTAAAGAAATAGAAAATTGTAAAACCTCGTCTCTGAGTCCAGAAGAATCTGTTAAATGTCTGTCGGATGCTAAAGATAGACTTCAACAAGACTATCCGAGTTATTTTACTGGTGAAAATGGCCCGTTTTCATGGGTCATTCAAAAAATAGACAGAATTATTCAAGCTCCAATAGAGGCAATTAAAGGTGGGGCTAATCCTATACAAGTAATACTTTCTCCTTTCAGTGCTTATATTGGTTCTTCGGTCATCGAAATTGTTTCCATTGTATTGATTGGCTTAAACGGAGCTTATCAATGGGCAATTGAACTAACGATGTTGTTAACAGCACTTCTCGGCCCTTTAGCTGTAGGTGGTTCTTTATTACCTTATGGTGGAAAAGCAATTTTTACTTGGCTTACGGGTTATTTCGCTGTAGGAATGGCGAAACTTTGTTTCAACGTAATTGCCGGATTAGCCGGACAATTGATTGCTACCTCTAGAGCAGATCAACCTCTATTCTTCCTTTTTACAATTGGGATTTTTGCTCCTTTCTTAGCAACTGGATTAGCTGCTGGTGGTGGTTTAGCTGTACTTCAACAAATCAACAAAGCGGCTGAAACCTATAGCACAATAGCTATTGATGCTACTAAAGCTATAACAACATCTGGTGGCAGTTTAGTATCAAAATTCAGTAAATAGAGGTAATAGCTATATTAAGAGTTCTCTATTAAGAGTTAAGAGTTCCCTCTCCAACAAACCGACAATGTTTAATACAAAGAATGCTACAAAGGCAAAACCAGAGCCGTTACAGCTTCTGCAATATAACAAATCTGTCCCAACTAGAATCGGAATAATTTCACTGGCTGGATTTTCGATGGCTTTGTTCTCTTTATTACTACAAATCCTTAATTATGGGGCAGTCAGTAGTTTAGGTAAAAAGCAGTTAGCCCTAGTGCAATTGTCATCAGGAGAATCAGTTGTTGCCCAAGCAGTAGAGCCGAATGAACGCTCCGATGAAGTTATTAAAAAATTTATTTCTAACACATTTATCAAGATGTTTAACTGGGATGGACTTGTTCAAACTTTTAATGAAAAAGGAGAACCCATTACTAAACAAGATGCTGGTATAGATGTAGGTAGAACTGAACGTTCTAATGGCAGAGTAACTACTTCTTCTTATGAAGCTGCTTATGCAATCAGTGAAAAGCATGATTTTCGGACAGCATTTTTGCGTAAGCTAGCTCAAATGACCCCAGCAGGGGTATTTAACGGTGATACACAAGTATCTTTGATTCCCCGCTTCATTTCATCACCTCGCAAAATTAAAGATGGTCAATGGTCAGTAGATTTAGTAGCTACTCTCGTTACTTTTACAAGAGTTGATAATGCAGGCAAAGGTATACCCTTTAACAAAACTATTACTGTAGAAGCCATTAGTACACCGCAAAATATCCCTAATGATACTACTGCTCTGGCAAAGAAAATATATCAAGTCAGGCAAGCTGGATTAGAAATTACGCAAATCGTCGATTTAAATTTGGCTAACAGACAATGACAAATACTCACATTAATAGCTCATCAACTGTAGATGATTTTCTCCAAATAGATGATGACTTAAAATCTTCAGCAATGAGTTCAGATTCCAGCCCAAGGGAAATTACGTCAGAGCGAGAATTAGATAATCCATCAGCCACAACTAAACATACAGTAATTACTTCTCCCTGGTCAAGATTGTTGGTCATAGCACTCCCTTTTGGATTGACCTTCCTAGCTATATTTTGGCTGCTGAATGGGATTTTTAATCCTGATAGCCGCGATACTACTAAAACTATTGAAGAACCAAAGTCTTCAGAAACTAAAGAACAAGTTGAGCAAACAGATGGGGATGTTTACGCTAAGTTAGCGCTGAATCAGCAAGAAGATGAATTAAATAAGATTAATCAGAGTAAGCAGGAAGTTAAAGTTAATAATAAGCCTGTGAGTGTTGCATCACCACCAACACCAACAGCTACACCTGTTGCACAAACACAAAGTTATAGCCCTAGACGATATTACGTTCCGAGTAGAACTAACCCGACTATTTCATCACCACCTCGTAATCAAACGTTGCCAAGAATTAGTAATCCTTTTAGGACTGTTACGCCGAAAACAGAAACGCCAACAGACGTGATAGCTGAATTTAATCGACTTCGCAGCTTAGGATCTTACGGAAAAATCGCTTATACACCTACTTCAAATAACCAGCAGATATCAACAGAGGTGACATCCTTTCAAACACCGAATACAACACAAATTAAAGTACAGCCACTCAATAGTGCTTATACAACACAGCAAACACGCCCTAACTTCTCTAACAGTACATCCACAGAAATTGAGAAAATTCGCCCTCGTTGGTTAGCCGATTCTAAATCTGATAAACAAATAGCAGATGGTAATTACTTGTCTCAAGAAAACCAAATTCTGCAACAGCGCAAAACTCGCTATTTAGTTGTTGGGGAATTCGCAAATGGTGTTTTAGTGACTCCAGTGATCAAGCAGCAAAGCGAAAATACTCGCTTCCAACAACAGCAGGCTTCAGATGATAGTAAACGCTATGTTGCCAGATTAACGGCTGATTTGCATGACAACTATGGAAATGTGGCAATTGATAAAGGCACTTTATTGGCCGTTGAAACCCTACAGATAGATCGTGGCTCTTATGCAACTGTGCAAGTTACGAGCATTATCAAAGATAACACCGAGTACCCAATTAGTAGCGGTGCAATTTCTGTATTAGGAGAAGGTGGGAAACCATTACTAGCTAAACAGTTCCAAGATAAGGGAGGGGAAATTGCAGGTTCTGACTTGACTGTGGGATTAGTCAGTGGTTTGGGTCAAGTAGGAGCAATCCTGAATCAATCTGATTCCAGTAACAGTGTAGTTAATTCTGCTACAGGGACATTTAGCTCTAGCACGACTTCAAACAGCCAGCGCAATATTGGCGGGGCATTCTTACAAGGTGCTTTTGGTAAGCTTAGTGACACCATTGGTAAACGTGCAGAAGCTTCTAACCAACAAATCACCGCTCGTCCCAATATTTGGTATATCCCACAGGGGACAAAGATTACGTTTTTGGTGAATCGTTCTCTGGAGTTGCCGTGAAGAAGTTAAAACTCGTGACAGCGTTCCAGCTTGGGGTTGCTGCTTTTTTGGCAGTGTGTCTATGTCTAGTTCCAGTCAAAACCCATGCTCAAAGCACAGTCCGCACTATAAAGCAATCTCAGGTTAGTGGCAGTACTGCCAAGCTGCAAAAAATTAAGGTCTGGAATGGCTCAGGCGTATCAATTTCATTTTATGAAGTCAATGAGATGGTGAAGCGGGTGTGGATTGACGATCCCTCGCAAGTTTTGATTGACACTGATGGTTGTTTAGAGGGAATCGACCAGAACTGTCAAAACAGTAGTGCTGGACTACTTCACTTACGCCGGATTAAAAAGGTTCCGGTTCCAGGACTGCCGCAAACAAGTGCAACTTTGCTTACAGTGATTACTCAAACGGCTTCTGGCTCGCGCAAAGTTTACCACTTTCAAGTTACCCCATCTAATTCCCGTCCTGAATATAGTCAAGTGTCAATTATTAACGACAAGCCATTTTCTTTAGTAGCTCGACCGAGATTATCGCCCTTAGTACAAACTATCAACACCATAAAACAAATCAGAGCGGGGATGAGAGTAGCGATTAGTAATGGTTTGCTCTCTTCATCTGATGAACTTCACAATCGGATTGAGCAATTCTTGACTCATTTTCAAGGTGGAGAGCAAATGCCTGCTGCTGCTGATAAAGCTGGTGTTTCACTTAAATTAGTTAACAAATTAATTGAGCTTGGACAAATATGAAAACATCAAAGCGTTCGCCCAAAATTAGTTTTGACACGATTCGCTATTTAATATTGTTTGGGTTGCTAGGAGGATTGTTTATTCACAGTTTTTGTAAGTATGGAATCATGAATCAGGTAATTGGATTTATACTGCCCAAAGCATCAGCACAAGTTCCATTTGTTAGTAGCAAGAATGGCTTGATTCCAGACTGGTCAAAAATGAAGTTTCAAAACATGATTGTATCTGAATCTGGTAATGTGACTTACCCATCCGTGAGAGGGAATCAGACTAGAACTTGGCAAGCTGGACAAAGTATTGGCGATTTTATGGAGCTTGGGGATTTTGAAGATGCCAATCTGAATATTGAAAAGCTTACCCTTTCGACGATATCTCAGGCATTAGCTATTGATTTAGATAGTTTAAAGCTTGACGATTTTGGAATAATCAAAACTCAAACCCTTAGCGATTTAGTCAAAGCTATACCTGAATTAGCTAATCAATCAGCCAGTAGTGTAGCACCAATAGCTGACTTTTTTCGCCAAATGGGTATCAGCACTAATCAAAGAATTGGTAACGTTGCTAATTATTACAATTTAGATAATATCACTCTCGGCAATGAAATTGATTTGTCTAAATACAAGCTGACATCGATTCCGGGGATTGAAAACTCATCATTTGATGAATTTGCTAATTGGCAAGATACTCTAATTTCAGACATCCCCGGATTAAAGGATTTATCTTGGAATAATTTTCCTAATGTGCCAGAGCCGGATCTTTCTTTCGTTGGTCAAGTAGATTTGCCATTGGGAGATATAGAAGCTAACCGGATTCGCAGCATTTCTGGCAGTTATCAAGAGGGTTTTAATGTCCCTTGCAAGTCCCATAATTGCGTCCACTTTGAAGCTTCAGGTCTTGGTCAGACCACTGGAGCGCAATGGATTTCGGGTAAAGTCCAAAAAGTAAAAGGTGGCTATGGAATTTTAGCTGTAGCTAATGGTGGTCTTGAGCCAACAGGTCGTCATCCCTTTGGTAAATCATTTAAACAAGTGGTTTGGGATATAGATGAATCTAGCGGTTCCGTTAACACTGCTATGTTTTTCCGTTTCTGCAAGACTATTCCTTTTGTTGGTCGGACTTGTACTCCCTACTTTATTGGGCCAGTTCCGTTTATCAATTATCACGAAAAAGACCCAATTATTTTTGGTAGTCCCTCTACTGTTCCTAATTAACTATTCTTAATTCCTGAATTTTGCGTGATGAGCAATAATTTGACTACTTCTACAAACAACCAACCATTTCATTTTGAACAGTTACAAAATCCACATAGCGACATTGGTAAGTACACTCATCATTTATTTAAGCCAAGTGGATTAGCAATTATAAGTATGTTGAGTGCTTACATTTTAATGAGAATATTTTTCGGGGATAGCTCCAATAAAAAAAAGATTGCTACTAGTTACTGGGGAGGTACTAAAGAAACTGCTGCTGCCAAAAAAAAGGCGTTACAACAAATAAATTCACCTAAATGTGATAGCGCTGCACTTTACATAGGTAAGCATAAATTCAAGGATACTAAGCAAGAAAGAGGCGCTGGCACTACTTTTTATATTCCTGATGTTCAACGAGGGACGGCGGCAATTGGCGCTCCCGGTAGTGGTAAAACTTTCAGTGCTATTAACCCCGCAATTTACTCTGCCATTGACCAAGGATTTCCGATAATTGCTTATGATTTTAAGTATCGTGCGACTCGTTGGCTAGAAATCACTCGCTAAAAGTGAAGGATTAGCCGCTAGG
>NZ_JAVRCE010000118.1:0-10471 GCF_034530915.1 Nostoc sp. DedQUE09 | reverse complement strand
GTGCAAGGTCAGTACCAAGCTAAACGTTTTATGTTTAATTAGGTTGACCTACTTATCCCAAGATAACAATTCAATTTTTTTATAATCTTCTTGCTTTTCCGTATCATCAACAAGTCGATTACGCTTCAGAGGGCAATAATAATATTTTCCTAACCCATCAATATATAACATCAATTTATTTGTCGCATACCAAGTGTCAATCAACACGGTTTGAAATGGTAAATTCTTATGATACACAAGGTTTTGCAACATCTCCGTCACATGAACTATCTTTGTTTTTCCATCTCTGTCTGGGTCATAAACACGATAGTCAACTACCCAAAATTTTCCGAGTTCATGATTAACATATATACAATTTATTAGTTCAATTCCTTGGATAACTCTATGCTCATTACCGCTATATTGTCGTAATCGTATTTCTATTTCTATGGCATATCGTTTATCAATTACTATGTCATCAAAAACTAGATATGCGTTCTCACTCACTTGGATGATATCCTTAACATTATCCCAAAGCAACCTTGGCGTTAGCTTTTCATTTTTGAGATAGCGATTAATTTTATCATGACTAATCTGCTCTAAATGCTCTGCCAAATTTGTAAGAGTATAATTAATCTGACTACTTAACAAGTACTGGCAATAGTTAAGTTTAGTAAATCTCATAAATTCCAGGATTTATTTTATGCATCCTCAACTAATTTTCTCATGATTTGAAGAATACTTAACACAGTTGATTACTGTTACTAATTTCCGCAATGCTTTCTGAGTAGGCCGCTTTTCTATAGTACATAAATACTATTAAATAGTGATCGCGCTGTGCCAGTTGCGTAAGTCCTGCTTTTTCAAGCGTTCGCGAAGAGCGTCTCGTAGAGAGGAAATTTCAGGCTGTAGCTGTTGCTCAGTAGCTGTTGCTCAGTCCGTCGCACTTTGACATGATCCATCTGTGAGATAGCTACGTAATAGATGCTTGAATATAGAAATCAAACAAAAAACCAATTATACCTATGTCGAAGATTGAAAACTTAGGAGTAAGTGTAGAGGAATATTTGGATGGATTGGCAGCAGGCAGTGACTTTCTGGAGTTGAAGCGGTTAGAAGCAAGGGGAATTCCTACGAACCTAGCTTTGGAAGTGATGGTGATTATACCAAAGGTAATTGATGGCACGGCTACTCCGTCGATAACTTGTCCGAGGGCTAATGATTAAAAGCCAGTCTTGTGCTTAACTTATCTCCTCCAACATAGCTAAATGCTTACTCAAAGGAGCCAGGCTATTAGCAACAATCATTCCACTAGCGACGACGGCGGGTAAACCGATGCCGGGGAATGTGGAGTCACCGCAGCACATCAACCCCGCTAAAGGTGTCCCGTGACCAGGAAATAAACCTTTAGCGGCAGAAATTGCTGGGCCATAGGAACCATGATGGCGGCGTAAAAAACGTTCGTGGGTGAGGGGTGTACCAACCAGAGTGATTTCGCAACGGGTGCGGATATCGCTAATGATTCGTTCTAAAGCTTGCCACATCACCTCGGCGCGCGATCGCTTTTGTTGCTCATATTCCTGGCTTCTCCTATCTAGCCCTTGCCAAAGTGCGTAGGGTTCATTACCGGGAGTGTAAACGTGAATTACGTGTTTACTTGGGGGTGCAAGGGATGGGTCAAGAATTGAGGGTATTGATACCACCACAACATTTTGCGGTGCAGTAATGCCCAATTGCCAATCATTAACCACAATATAATGACAAGCTAAATCTGCTGGTAAACCTTGAGCATCAATACCAAGATGCAAGTGCATAAAACTATCACACTCTGGTATGGCTTGGCGTTGGCTACGGAATTTTTTTGGTACTGCTCCTTCTGGTAATAATTTTAACGTATCCCATACCGAAGCATTAGAAACAACTGCTCGCCGCGCCCGAATTTCTTCCCCATTTCGCAGTTTGACACCTACCGCCCGTTTACCTTGTACCAAAACTTGCTCAACATGAGAGCCTAACATTAATTTCCCGCCATGTTTTTCTAACCCTTGCACCAGTGCATTGACTAAAGCACCGCTCCCACCAACAGGGTAATCTAACGCTACTCCTGGTTTGTACCACTCCGCAAACATAAATGCGACTTCGGCGGCGTTAGTTTCTGACGCTGGTAGTCCAGAGAGGAGAAAACACAACAAGTTCAACCAGTTAATAATAAAGGGGTCATGGACAACACCATTCATGATCCGGTCAAAAGACCCTGTTAACTTAAGAATATTGGCAGTATGTTTAGCTAACGATGGAGCAAATTTACTGATAGTCAAAGCTGCACCTACATCTAAACGTAATGCAGATGCAGGGAGAGCGATCGCCGCTGCGGTTAGTGGTGTCATCACCGCTTGCAAGCGTCGCCATTGGGACACTGCATCTTCACCTCGCAGCCTTGCCAGCACTTCACAAAACTGTTCTGCACCCACAGATGTATCAAAATCACCTTCTGGTAGCCGACAACCCCAAGTATCGTAAGTAACACATGGCAAATCCACACCAATTACATCTAGCACTTGTCGTAAAGGGTTAACCGAAGGAGTGTAAGACAACCCAGAATAAAGAGAAGGGCCACTATCAAACTTAAATCCTTGACGTTCAAAACTGTGCGCCGCTCCACCAGCAATTGTATGACTCTCACAAACAGTCACATCAAAGCCATATCGCGCCAAAACAGCAGCACAACTCAACCCCCCTATACCACTACCAATTACAACTACATCTTTTTGGTTCATAGTCATTAGTCATTAGTGCGTAGTCTATAGTTATTGTGCCAAGTTTTCACTCTCAATAACTGAAGAGAAAGCAGATTTTCTAATATTTGGGTTTGCTGTGTCATTTTTCAAGGCGGGAATTTTGTCAGTTATTTATTCTGTTTTTGTTTTATTCACATCTTTTGACAATCAGCGTTCCTTATGTTCTTAAACTTTGTAGAAGGTATATCAAATAACAGCTTGGTTGTGCCTGTAGCCCTGGCGATCGCCCCTTCCCCCAGAATTGGAACTAGCTGCGATCGCAGTTGGTATTTTTCTACTTCTCTGTGCTATTGGTGCTTTGGTGAGATCCCGTGGCAAAGTTAACCCAAAGAAGAGCCACTGCCCCAAATACCCATTCCAGTAAGGCTCCCCATCAGCAATCCCCCAATACTTCAATCATCGGTTCATCTCATTTTTTTGGAGAATTTTTTCTTTGATATGATGGGGATTTTTTCACTTTTTTTCGTGCTGCATCACGTACTTGTTGATTCAGTAGATAGCCAAAGCCGGAAGCTTCGAGGCGAGAAACTAGTTCATCATGAGTATGTCCTAATGCTTTGGCTGTAGCATCAATATTCCAGTTATATTTGGCTAGTTGGCTGAGTAAATATACTCGACGGGTTTGGGTGGCTGATAAACGGTAAGTTTTGAGGTACTCTAATTCTCCGTTATCACGTACAATCGCCTCACCAATATGGTTTTCTTCTTTAGGTTGCAGGCTAGTGATAAACCGTTGCATTTGGAATGGTCCAGCAGTATACACTCTCTGGGAATGGAGTTGACGCTGTAATAATCCTCCAGCCATAAATCCTTGAAAAGAAGCCCAATCCGAGCGCATAAGAGCGATCGCTGTTTTTAAATCTGTCAAACTATTAATTTGAGCATCATCCACAGCTACAACCATTGGGCAGGTTGTATCGTACATGAAACTATACTGATAAATCAGTTCACCGTAAAAGTCTTCTAAAAGGCTGGTATGCAAAGCGCGGTAATCTTCTGGAGTAGGAACTACAAAAGCAGAGGCTAAAGCTTCAGCAACAAATACTAATACGCCAACTTGTCTTTCGTGAATTTCAAACACTCGCAAAGCGTCTTCCAAGCCTGCAATGTAACGTCCGCTAAAAGAATATTCGTAACGCGAACCCAGTCCGTGAGACAGAGCATATTTAGAATATTCACTCCAAGCAATATCTGGCCCTGAGAAAAACAGCGATAAAAAACCTTCCATTGCTAGATGCAAAGGTAAAAATCTCAATTGATTCTTTGATTCTCGCTTGGCCATACGCTGCATTAACCGCACACTTGCACAACAAGAGTTAAAACTTTTACCATCAGGTTTGAGCATCTGTCCGCCAAAACTGGCTACTGGACTACCATCATCACTCCAAGACATGACTAAGCCATGAGGCACATAAGAAAAATATTTCATGCCCGGTTCGGTTATTTTACCCTCCAGGGAAACAACCGCAATATCTTCATTGTATGAACGACGCAGCAAACGCAAATCACCACGCACTTGTCGCCGCAGTAATGGCACAATACGCACTGCACCCCGGATTTGGGAAGGTGCAATCTCCAATCCTTTCAAAGATATATCTGTTAATAAACTTTTTGTTTTTGCCATAACTAAATTAATTTGTAATTAACTGCTGTACTCGTTCTGCTAAATATGTTTCTAGTTCTGATAAGGGTGCAGAACCTTCGGCAAAACGAGCAAAGTTAAGCATAGTTGGTAAATCTTCTGCATCTCTTAGCCCAACAGTCGGGACAAATTGGCTGAGGGTGCGTAAGGAAAAGTCGTCAGAATTAAATACAGGGTTGCAATGAATAATAGAAGTTCGCCGACAGGGGTCTAATTTGTTACGATAGACGCGCAGGACTTCGGCTGCTCCATTGGGCGGATCGTTTTCGCAACCATCGGAGATAATTACTACTAAATCGGCTCTTGATTCCAAAGCTGCTAACAATGGTGTTGCTAAATCAGTCTGTCCACGGGCAGTTACTTGTAATGAATCTTCTACGGGTACTGTCCAGAAAGCTTGGTATTCTCTAGCTGCGGCTTGTAGTAAGTAGTGAGTAGCCATAGCTACACCCAAGGGGCGACGACGCTTTTCACTAGAGCCAGAACTAGAGTAGCTGCAATCTAAGACGGCTGCAACTTTTCCTAATTTGAGAGGTGCTTTTTTTAATGCCAAACGTGCTGATCGCTCTAAGGCTTGGTGTAAAATGTCTCGTTGGTGTTGTCGTGTTTCCCAAGGCAAGGAAAGGATATACAACGCCAGTTTAGTTAAGGGAAGACGACCAAAATCTACATTTATATCAGTTTCTGTACGTTCCGCCGCGCCTTGCAAACGCAACTTTTCGCCTAAAGTCATTTGCTGTTGAATACGAGATAAGAACACATCACGGGGAACTTTGTGTTTAACTGCAAATCCTTCGGCGATGGTGAAAGGTAAATTGTAAATGGCTTCGGCGCTGTAGTGGGCTTGGCGAAACTGTTCAAATAACTGGGTTGAGTAAGAATTTTGCTTCCAGTTACGGAACAGGAAAATACCCAATTCGCCTTGCAGTTTGAGGTGTGCGTGAGTAGCGATCGCTCGTACTTTAGCGCGATACTTAACAGCATCAAAACTCATATCACGCCGCATACTTAAATAATCGCGGGCGATCGCTCTACTACGTCTATTATTAATTTTGCGTTGTCGTAACTGTTGTAATACTCCCCAAGCTCGTTGTGGCGGTAAAGCATTCAGCGCATAAGCAATTAGTGCGCCTTCTTCTTGGCGATGTTCTGGGCGCGTGTCTTTTCCTGTCGCCAGTAATTTTAAGATGATTTCGGCTTGGTTGAAGTGATTGATCCCTGCTGCTAAAGTCCGGGCATAAAGTAAGCGGTAATTACCCAGAATATAATCATGTAAAAAGTCAATTGATACTCGTTGACCGTAAGCGTCATCATAAAATTCTTTTTGTCCAGTGCAGGCGAGACAAGCATTAATGAACATTACTAAGTCTTCTCGCGCTATTTGTTCGATACGATTAGTATTTTTATTGGTCATAATATTTACTCACTTAGAGGTGCACAGAGAGTCCGGGGAAAGAACAGTACAACGAAGTTAGACAACTTAGCAAGTTGGAACGGAAGTTATACTAAAGTCCCGCGAACAGTAAATTCTCTGCGTACCTCTGCGCTTACCTCCGCGCTCCTTTGCGTTTCAATATTGTTGGGTGCTGTTCGGGGAAAGGCGGCACGACTAACTGGGACAGTTACAGATACTGGGTTCGGAAATCATACCAAAGTCCCGCGAACAGCAAGACTAAATTACTTTAAGCGTGACAGAGTTGTTGACTTTGGGATAATTGCTGGAATAATAATTCCGCAGAGGGACTCAAAGCGGTGATAAAAACACCTGTTTCACTCTTGGGAGTTGATGTTATCCAAATACCTTGGAGAGTGACTTCCAACCATGAACTATCGCAAAGGCAAAACTCTATCAAATTTTCTTCAGCCAGTTTTTCTAAAACAGCTAATGATTCGATAGGTAATAGAAAAGCAGCCGTGCTAGGTTCCATATAAATATATGCGCCAGTGCTTAAAGCCAAACTCACTCTTGTACTTACCCAATTTTCTAAAGGGACATTGAGATAATCTAAACTCAAGCTGTTTTCGGTGTAGGTTAGTTTTAACATATAGGTGAAGAAATATCTAAATACAGCAGGGAACAGGCAACAGGAAACGGGGAACAGCTTTGAAAGCCTCGTATTATAGAGCTTTGGTCTTCAAATTTGTACCTCATTCACTTGCAATCTCCTGTAAATACTGAGTTATCTGCTTTAGTTGATTGAATCTATAAAATCAGAATATTCCAGGGAATTTCCCCTAAGCTAACTGTAAATGTGCAACCGGAAATGCTTGTGAAATAAAGTTTAGATAGTTAGGGGAAGTTGCTAAACTTGGGGGAATCCCCGAACTTTGTTCAGGCAATTAGGAAAATGGCAAGAGCGAGTTATGGCCCAGAGGCAAAAAAGCGATCGCGGCATTTATTAGAGGTGCTATTAGCTTATGCTAATGATGCACTCTTGTGTGATGAAGCAGCTTTAGATGCCCTGCGTCCTGAGATTCAAACTCGCTGGCAAAGTGAAACTCGTTTAGTTGTCAGAACTAAAGTGAGATTTTTGCAAGCGTTAACAGGCTTAACATCAAGTCAATTAACATCTGAGCAAATCAAAGAAGCCTTAAAACGGTTTGCAGATTTCTTAGAAATTTTAGAAGATAATCGCCCATCTCGCGGCGGTTCAGAAACTTGGCACTTTACCTTGAATCTCTGGTACAAACGCCAAGACACAGCAGCCAATATTCAAAAATTTGATTTCGAGTGGGAAAGCCGCCGCCCAGAGAAGTCCAAGGAAGTAACAACAAAAAAAGGAGACAAGGAGACAACAGATAAAAATTCTCCCCCAACGTCCCCCACTCCCTATCCTAACTGGCAAGAACTATGCCGCGCTAATCTAAATAACCGTTTAACAACAAACTCCCTCACCAGCGGCGATGGTATCACTTTTGAACTGAATCAGGTTTACGTACCTTTGGGCTTAGTGCAGCGAAAACAGCGTCAACGTCATCGTGATGATGTAACTCCTCTTGAGGGTTCGCGCTTATATGAACCAGAGGATGTGGATGTTACGCAAACTTTTGACCATAATGAATTTTTGCAACAGGTGCTAGGAAAAAGGCAAAGTCAAAGAATTGCAATTGTTGGTGAACCAGGCGCAGGTAAAACTACTTTATTGCAGAGAATTGCTATTTGGGTATTAGAAAATACCGCAGATTTACCCATTTGGATTTCCCTAGCAGATTTACAAGGTAAAACTCTAGAACAATATCTAATTCAAGACTGGCTACCTTCAGCTATTCGTAAACTCAGGGTTCCAGCAGAAATCGAAGACGCATTCTGCGAACAGTTCAACCAAGGAAAAGTTTGGTTACTCTTAGATGCAGTAGATGAAATGGCAATTGAATCTACTAGTGCTTTGGCGAAAATTGCTAATTGTTTGAAAGGTTGGGTAGGTGATGCAACAGTTATTCTGACATCTCGGCTAAATGTTTGGGATGCAGGAAAGAATGCTTTAGAAAATTTCGACACTTACTGCAATTTACATTTTACTTACGGTGAGGATCACACACTGGATCGGGTAGGGCAATTTATTTGTCGATGGTTTCAGCACAACCCAGTTTTAGGAGGAAAGCTACGACATGAATTAAACCAACTCCAAAGACGACGCATCAAAGATACGGTAAAAAATCCCTTACGCTTGGCTTTGTTATGCCATATATGGGGCATAACTCAAGGAGAGTTACCTAATAGTAAAGTAATGCTTTATCAGCAGTTTGTAGAAGCAATTTATGAGTGGAAACAAGACCGTTTTCCTACGACTTCAACCCAGAGGCAGCAGTTAAATCAAGCTTTAGGAAAATTAGCACTTTTGGCTATTGCTCAAGAACAAACAAAGTTCCGTCTAAGACATCGTTTTGTGTGTCAATTTTTAGGCGCTCCCGATGATGGCTTATTTCAATTAGCACTCCAGCTAGGTTGGCTAAATCAGGTGGGAATTTCGGAAACTCCAGGTGAAAAAGTTTATGCTTTTTACCATCCAACATTTCAGGAACATTTTGCGGCTCAGTATATTACAGATTGGCACTTTTTTATATCAACAGATACAGGCGATTATGAAAACAGTTACCGGATTTTTGCACCGCAGTGGCGAGAGGTAATATTACTATGGCTGGGTAGGGATGATGTACTACCAATAGACAAAGAAGAGTTTATTCAAGCACTCACTCAATTTCAGGATGGATGTGGAGGATTTTATAATTATCAAGCCTATTTTTTGGCAGCACAAGGAATTGCTGAATTTCCCAATTGTCAACAAGCTGAAGATATTATTCAGCAGTTAATTAAGTGGCGTTTCGGATACTTTCATCAGCAAAAACAGAAATGGTGCAGATATCCATCGCCAATTGTAGAAGGTGCGCGGGTAGCTTTACTCAAAACCGATCGCACTCAAGCGATCGCCTGCTTAGAACAATTTATTACTTCTTGTCAAAATGAATTTGATAGTTGGAATGCAGCCTATAGTTTAGGTAAGATTTTTGACCCTGGTAATAGGATTGCAATTGCCTCTCTAGAAAATCTGGTTAAAATAGTTCGTCATGAAACTATCCGTTGGCAAGCTGCTTATAGTCTAGGCAGAGTTGATACAGTAAATCAAACAGCAATTACTGCATTGGTGCAAATTATTGATACTACTAACAATGAATCTATTTGCCGCAAGGCTGCTTATAGTTTAGGCAAAATTGCTCCAGAAAATGCGATCGCTATTTCTACGTTAGAAAAAATTGCTACAGCCGCCACAGATTTATCTCAGCGTCGCCAAGCAGAAGAGAATTTAGCAACTTTACGCGGTGAAGAAATTATAAATAAACGGCAAGGTAAACAAATACTAAAAAATAAATTATCTTTATCCCTTTTACCTGAAAAAATCACAGCCTTAATCAATGGCATCTCCTCATGTGAGGATGAAGAGACTAAAAGACGTAGAGCTTATAAATTAGCCCAATTTGATACAGGAAATACTATTGCATTTACAACCTTACTGCGATTAGCTAAATCAACCCAAAATATATTTTTACGAAAACGTACAGTAGATAATTTAAAAGAAATTCTAATTGATGAACAATTAGCAAAAGCAATTACTTACCTTAAAGATTGTTTTGCTAATACAGTGCCCGAATACGAATTGGAATCCTATCGGGACTATTACAAATTGATGTGGTACTGTGCTGAAAATATGACGTATGAGGCGTTTTATCAGGCTTGGCATAGTCCAAATGATATGATAAAACCATAACTGAGTGCAATCACCTCAAAACTTAACAACTCACCCCATCCACTGCACCCAATCGGGAGCCACAGCCAGCAATTGACAAAATATCTGCGGTTGATTCTCTTCCATCTCCACCATCACTCCCCAGCGTTCATCATTCGTCAGCGTACTGAGTATTTCTTTAACCACTTCTACCCCGTCTTCTAGCTTCTGAGCAATTGAATGAGTATAATATTTAACTTATTGATGCCACCTATTCCTGGGACTTTCATCTGTGTCCATACCTCCTTGATTATTACTTCCATCTCCATTATTAGGGGGTATGGACAAAAGATTAGACGAATGTCTAATACTATTAAGGATTCAAAAGTTATGAAGAAATCCGAACATGGTTAAAAGCGGTAGAGGGGCTAGACGCTTCATATAAAGTAGTACACGATACAGTGCGTTATCAATCTGATTGCGAAGTTAAAAGTACCGCGAGCAGTAGGCATCAAACACACCCAAGAAGCAGAATCAGAATTTAAAAAAAACTAGGACGGCAAAGTTTACTAGAGAGGGTCAGATATTCAAGTAAACTAGGGAACACAGAGAATATGTGGTGCATGAATGGCAAGAAAAAGCCCTCAACCAAAAGCGACATCATCTGAAGTACTAGAATGCTTGCAACAGAATTGTCCCAGTTGCGGCAAACCCATGTGGAATGAGTATAACAATCTGCGATGTGTGAGAACTCTTAAAGGGGTGATGGAACTACTGTTGAAAATTCGCCGTTGTCAAAATAGATATTGTGAGCGTTACAAAATTAAGTA
>NZ_JAVRCE010000117.1:0-10512 GCF_034530915.1 Nostoc sp. DedQUE09 | reverse complement strand
AGTGCTGAGTGCTGAGTGCTGAGTGCTGAGTGCTGAGTGCTGAGTGCTGAGTGAGAAGTTATGATAATTATCCCGATCTTCCCCGACTCTCTCATCTCACTCATCTCTCCCACTCCTCACTATTTTGGTGAGTTATAACTACTAAAGTTAAGCACTTAGCCGAAAAAGGTGACAAATTTAGCTATAGCTTGTTAATCTCAAGTGACAGCATTAGAAAATTCTGTCACTAGTTAATCTTAAAAGGAATGCCACGGGGAGGGCTTTAGTGATTCATATAGACCAAAAAACTTATACAACCCAAGACGGAAACACTGTTATCGTCTTGACACCATCAGGCCGTCTGGATATCACCACGGCTTGGCAATTTCGCCTGAAGTTACAAGAGTGTATTTCCAAACTCAGTCGCCATGTAGTTGTAAATCTGGCTCAGGTAAATTTTATTGATAGTTCTGGTCTTACGTCTTTAGTAGCTGGAATGCGTGATGCTGATAAAGTCAAAGGCAGTTTTCGCATTTGTAATGTACACCCAGAAGCCAAACTCGTGTTTGAAGTGACGATGATGGATACTGTTTTTGAAATCTTTGAAACAGAAGAGGAAGCTTTAGAAGGTGTGCCTCGTAGCATTGCCAGCTAAAAAAGAGTTACAAGTTAAGAGTGAGAAATTAATTCATAACTCAATAACTCATAACTTTATCTTATTGAATACTGATTTTGCTTGGTGTAGCGATAAGGCCCCATAATCGCCCCCCAGGTTGCTTTTCCAGTTGCGGGATCAATTCCTTTGTCGTAGCTGTGAAATTCTGTCGCTGTAGCTGCAAAACCTAAAGAAACATGAATACTATTGCCAAGATAAGTAAAGCTACAACGAGTCTCTGGTAGTGGGGTAGCGGTAAACTTATAGCGATCGCCAGCTAGTTTCTCCTGAGTAACTGTTAGGATACAACCTGGTAGTAAATCTAATTGTTCGGATGTCAGTGTGTTTAGTAGAGCAGGGTTATCACCTGCCCCTTTTAATGCGCCTGGATCTTGAGGCATATAATATTGTACTTCCACAGTTGCGTCAGAGTCGCTGCTTTGACGCAACCGGATAATTCGCTGGCGGTAAGGTTTATCTAAGGTAATAACGTTAGCCTGTTCAGCAAACAAGGTAATGCTATCTTCTGTGAACAGATTAACTGGTCTTTGCCACAGACGAAGGTGGACATACCAAACTGGTTCTGCTATGGCTTGTTCCCGATTATCAAATTCACCAGCTAGGTACTCACCTAAAACAATTAACTGTGGCGAGAAGTTCATAAGTACAATAAATAAATCATTAAGGATAATAATTATTAGCTAGTTTTTTAGGAGAAAAGGTCTGATCCCCTGTGGCTATCAGCTTATAAAATACTTCTAATGTGTATATATTGTAAATGAAACCGTCACCCGCTAAAAGCTCAACTTGGCAAAGTAGCCTTTAAGCGAGAAAATAAAGATACGTCGCCCTTAACATTTCTTTTTTCTTTGTGAATAACGTCCGTACAGTCTCTGATACAAAGCGAACTTTCTATAATCTTCACACCCGTCCGATCAATACTATTTATCGTCGGGTTGTGGAAGAATTGATGGTGGAAATGCATCTGCTGTCAGTAAATATCGATTTTAGCTACAATCCAATTTATGCCTTGGGTGTCGTCACTACTTTTGACCGCTTCATGGAAGGCTATCAACCAGAACGGGATCAAGAATCAATTTTTAACGCCTTATGTCAGGCTATAGAAACAGATCCGCAACGCTATCGACAAGATGCCCAAAGATTGCAAGCTGTAGCTAAAGGTTTGCCAGTTAAAGATTTAATTGGGTGGCTGGGCCAAACTACTTACTTAGATAGAGATGCTGACTTGCAAGCACAACTGCAAGCGATCGCCAATAATCCTAACTTTAAATACAACCGTTTGTTCGCAATTGGTGTATTTTCGTTATTAGAACAGTCAGATCCCGGATTAGTCAAAGATGAAAAGCAACTCACTGAGGCGCTGAAAGCGATCGCTGCTGGCTTGCACCTCTCCGATGACAAACTCAACAAGGATTTGGAGTTATACCGTTCTAACCTGGACAAAATGGCGCAAGCGCTAGTAGTGATGGCAGATATACTTTCAGCTGATCGCAAAAAACGCGAGCAACGTAAACAACAATCAACTACCCCAGTTGCTCCCCCAAGTTCCAACGAATAGTTAGAATTTGGCAGTGAAGAGTTAGGAGTTATGAGTGAGGAATTGTTAATAACTCCTAACTCTTAACTCTTAACTTTATACACCCAATATTTTGTAGATTAAGCTGTTAATTATAGTCAGCGTAAATGCCCCAATAACAGCACTCCAAATCCCGTAACGCAAGCGAAAGCCCTCTACTAACCAAGCAGCAATACTAAAACAAACCACGGCAATCATAAATGTGAAAATGCCGGATAATAAATCCAATGTGAGTAAATTTGGTACTGCAAAAATGAGGCTTAAAATCGGTCTGACTATTGCCGTCACGATACCAAGCACTGCGGCAGAAAGAAACGCTTTACCAGGAGTATCAATTTCAACTCCCAAAGGCAACTTACTAATTATCAACAAGCTGATAGCTGTTACTACCCAAACAATTAAAAGCGTCACGATATTCATGCCACAACCCCTGATATTAATTAGTAATTCGTAATTAGGACACGCTGAAAGACGCTTGATACAAGCGCTTTTCAATCTGTTAACCTATTTGGACATCCTTCCCCAATTTGGTATGAAATGTGGATGCTAATTGGTGATGAGTTGCTCAGTCTATAGGTGGAAAAATCTTTAAAGCTCAACCAATTATTTGTAAATTAGCAGTTTTTTTTATCTAGCCGAGATTTATTCTAGATATCTTTAGGTTTGAGAAAAGGTTTGCAGGAGAAGTGGGGAGTGATGAATGGGGGACAAGGGAGACAAGGAGAATAACCTATGCCCAATGCCCCTTATCCCCAGAGGGGCCCACCATCCCTAATTCCCATTCCCCTATCTCATCTTTTAAGAGGAGGTTGGGTTTGTTTCGGTGCTACAGGCGCTTGAGGCGCTGGTGAGTTAGGAAGCACAGGAGAAATACCAGGATTGATAGGACTGATGCCTTGCCCAGTTGGAGGCTGAGTGATGCTAGGAAAGGGTTCAGAATTAGGTGCTAAGGGGAATTTTGGGGTAATATTCCCTTCGGGATTAATTCCTGGAAGTGGCGCAGCACCAGGATTGATTGGAAAAGAGGGGACAGCAGGCTGGTTAGGCGAGTTTATGGATGGTTGAGAAGGGCCAGGAATAATTCCCAAAGAAACGCGATCGCCTCCTACTTGTCGTAGCAAGTCTAATGTCTCAATTACATCATTGTAAGTTGCTGTGCGCGAAGCATTCAGTACCACAACGGCATTGGGGTTTGCTTGGAGATACTGTTTTAAACTCTGTCTCAAATCTTCCTGTTTTACAGGCTGTTTTTCTATGTAAGTATTGCCCACAGCATCGATAGTTACAATCAGACTTCCACTCTGTGATGTTATTCCAGAGACTGTACTGGGGCTGGCTTTAGGCAAATCAACATTTATTGCCTGTTGCCGTGTAAATTGTAAAGCCGCTAATAAAAAAAATGTCAGGATACAAAAAACAACATCAATTAAAGGGATGATTTGAATTTGGACTTCTTCAATTGGAGTATGTAGATTAACTTTCATGTCTCACTCTCAAGCCTGGTTTAGGGGTTGAATTATTGACTATTAAGTAGGTGTATTTGGGGGTTCAGGAGGTTCAGAAACTCTAGTTTTTCCTGGCTTGCGGGGTGGAGTTAAATTTTCTTGTACAATTGCTGATGTCCTATTGCTAAAGTCAGGAGGAGACTGGCGATAGAGCAATTCCATCTCATTCCCTGCCTTCCGAAAAACTTTGACTTGGTTGACTACAAAACTTTGAAATAGGCGGTAAAATACCAAACTAATAATGGCAACTATTAGCCCACTTGCCGTACTAATTAAGGATTCACCAATACCAGTAGTCACCCCAGCAGTAGATTCAGTTCCCAAATCGCCAATCCGAATTGAGCGCAGAGACTGAATTAAACCCAAAACTGTACCCAACAATCCCAACAGTGGCGCTAGGGCAATTACCGCTTCTAAAAGTTTTTCGCCCCTGCGCATCCCAGCTAATTCGTCTTCTGCTGTAGCCTCCAGTGCTAGTCGAAAGGTTTCCGCATCAGTTTTCGCAAAACGTAGAGGGGCGTAAAGAAAACGCCCGACAGGCTGATGGCTTGCAAGTCTAGCGATGTCCGCAGCTACTTCCCAATTATCCTGGGCAGCATCCAGGATGCGATCGACTATTTGCTTTTCCTGAGTCAAAATTCGCAACCAGAACCACAAACGCTCGAAAATTACACTCAAAGCCAGAATCGAGAGAACAAGCAAAGGCCACATCGCTGGCCCACCCTTATAAAACAAATCTAAGATATCCACTGTTTAAGTTTCCTCCCTCCAGGACTAGAGCAAATGTGTTAAGGCATTTTAATTCTAGAGATTAATGCAAAATGAGGGGCTTCCTAAATATAAATTTCTCAAAAACCTAAAAAAACAGTGCAAGCATAACGTATTTGACTGAGACTGCTGTACCAACTTGCTGCTGGATAGGCAATTGAATCATAGACCGATAATTTTTGGCATACTTTTGCTAAACTTCCTTGTAATACCAATTTGAAAAAAGAATGAAATACATAGATAAGATCCTAGCCAACCCTCTCTAGGGCTTCGGGGAGGGTGCGTGTCAGTGAAGGTGGGGTGTTTGGTCGCAAACATTTTTTGAATTGATATAACCTGAATCACCACAGGATATTTTCACGTTAAGGAGAACAAATTTTGGCAGCAGTCCGAGTCCGCCAGCATGTTAATCCACTTGGTAAAAAGTATCAAACACCAGCAAGTCCCCTTGACTGGGAAAAAATTTATGCAAAGCCAAATCAACCACTACATTTAGATATTGGCTGCGCTAAGGGACTGTTTTTGTTGAATATGTCCAAGATAGAACCCAACTGGAATTTTCTTGGCTTGGAAATTCGGGAACCGCTGGTGGTGGAGGCGAATAAGTTACGTTCTGAATTAGGTTTAACAAACCTGCACTATTTATTTTGCAATGTAAATAACTCACTGCGATCGCTTTTATCTTCCCTCCCTCCTGAAAGTTTACAACGTGTTACTATTCAATTTCCCGATCCTTGGTTTAAAACTCGCCACGCTAAACGTCGTGTAGTCCAACCAGAACTAGTGACAGACTTAGCTAAGTATCTTGCGGTTGGGGGGTTGGTATTTCTGCAATCAGATATGGAATTTGTGGCTGTGGAAATGCGCGATCGCTTTGCAGCTAATTCAGCTTTTCAGAAAGTTGGTACAGAAGAATGGTTGGCTGAAAACCCCTTACCAGTCTCCACAGAAAGGGAAATAGGAACGCAAAAAAAAGGTGAACCTATTTATCGGGCTTTGTTTGAAAGAGTAAAAACTACAGAATAGGGATATTGATAATATCAACTCTATTCCCCAATTTTGAATTTGAAGTTTTATTGAGCAGTCTGATAAATATTTGTTAATATTACTTAAATCTTGCTTATTATCTTTTTATTAAACATTGCCCAATATTGAAAAATTGTTTGGGACATAAATGTTTTATTAATGGCTAAAACTCTGCGGCTGAAGTGATTGATAGAGATATAAACTTTATCAATAAATAGTTATAACGAAAACTTTCAAGTTATTGTTTAGTGACATAAAAGGTTTATTTATGTCTGCTTATAAATTTTCAAAACATAATTAAATCATTATTACCATGCTTAAAATATATACAGTTTAGGTAATTACAGTACTTAGTGATTCAGCCTATATCTAGTTATATATTCAGAGGAAAAGCACAATGGAAAGGAATAAAAAGAATTCAGATTTTCAATTGGACATTAGCAATCTGATTGATAATGCTGTTAACAATGCACTAGCACGACGGAACCACAATCAGGATTTAGAAGATGCTTTGCTAACTCTGTCTAATGAAGAAATGGCAAACGTTGCAGGCGGTTTTGTAACAGTTAAAAATTTTGATCCAATCATTGCAGGTGGTATTACAGGTGGTATCGGTGTGATAAAACCGATTAGTGATATTTCTGTGATAAAACCGATTATTTGTGGACTAATTGCACAAGACCAGAACTCGATCTCTTAATCTAGAAAGCACAAGTCTTTGAAGTTACTAGTCAGTATTAAACTCTTGGACATTTAATTTGCTTATTTAGGTTGATGGAGAGCAGTCCGATTCAAAACTCGGTATAAATCTCCATCAGCTTAAAAATACAATTCACTATAGGTTCAATTTATGGAAGACATCGCTACTGAAAAGACTACACTTTGCCCTAGTGCAAGACCAGAATGGCAGAACAGTGTTGTTTTTGGCGTCGTTGGTGGCACAGTTACAGAACCCCGCGTAGCTTATCTCAAGCACCCCCAAGCTGTTACAGATGAACTGATAGCCAAGGCTAGTCCAGTAACACCCACTGAAATTTTTCGGACGGCTGCACCTTGTGCAACTAAGGGTTGTCAACATTTTGATGGTAAAGATTGTCGTTTAGCAATGCGAGTTGTAGAAAATTTGCCGACGGTAGTAGAGGATTTACCACCTTGTTCCATACGCCGAGATTGCCGATGGTGGGAGCAGGAAGGCAAGGCAGCTTGTATGCGTTGTCCACAAGTTATTACAGATAACTACAATCCCTCTGAATTACTACTTAAAGTGGCGGCACCGACTGTTAGTTAAGCAAAGCTATGTCTACTCCAAATGTTAGAAATTTATATCCGCCAATAAAATTTTTTTCAAGGAGAAAATTATGTCCCTAAAAAATGTTCAAGCCTTTTATGCAAGGCTAGCAAATGATGAAGCTTTTCGCGCTCAAATTCAAGGAGTGACAAGTAAAGATGAATGTAGCCAAGTTGTTAAAAGTGCTGGCTACGATTTCACCCAGGATGAGTTTGAAGAATATACGGCTCAATTGTTAGAGTCAGAGACTGCTGAGAGCGAACTCCAGGATTTAGGTGAAAAAGAACTGGAAGCTGTTGTTGGCGGACTTATTCAAAGTTCTAACATATTGATTTATGGGGCACCAGCTGGTCTCTGGGATTGGCCACCTATGCAGCCTATGTATGGAGTTCCTGAGTTAGATATTTTAGATAAAAGTTGATAGGGACAAATACGGATATATTCGTCCTTTTCTCAAGAAATTAATTGAGGCTATTCTAATGACTTATCGTCGAATTAGTTACGCAGTTTGGGAAATTACATTAAAGTGTAATCTAGCTTGCCAGCACTGCGGTTCTCGTGCTGGTCATACAAGGGCGAACGAACTTTCTACAGCAGAAGCCCTTGATTTAGTCAAGCAAATGGCGGAAGTTGGAATCACTGAAGTTACCATGATTGGTGGTGAAGCATTTCTGCGTCCTGACTGGCTAGAGATTGCCCAAGCAGTTACCAAAGCTGGGATGCTTTGCGGTATGACCACTGGAGGTTATGGTATCACTCTCGACACAGCATATCGGATGAAAAAAGTTGGAATTAGAGTGGTATCTGTCTCAGTTGATGGCTTAGAAGCAACTCACGATCGCCTCCGTGGTAGACAAGGCTCTTGGCAATGGGCGTTTAAAACCATGAGTAATCTCAAACAAGCAGGTATTCCCTTCGGTTGCAACACTCAAATTAATCGTCTGTCTGCACCAGAATTTCCTCGTATTTACGAGCATCTGCGCGACGCCGGCATCTTTGCTTGGCAAATTCAGTTGACTGTACCGATGGGAAATGCAGCAGATAATAGTGAGATTCTGCTGCAACCTTATGAATTACTAGATGTATATCCCATGATTGCTCGTGTTGCCCAACGGGCAAAGCGAGAAGGGGTGCAAGTACAGCCAGGAAATAATATTGGCTATTACGGGCCCTATGAGCGACTGTTACGGGGAGGAGATGCTTGGTCTTTTTGGCAGGGATGTAGTGCTGGATTGTCTGCATTAGGCATTGAAGCTGATGGTGCTATCAAAGGTTGTCCCTCGCTACCTACCACGGCATACACTGGCGGTAACATCCGCGACTATTCACTGCGGACAATTATTGAAGAAACCGAGGAACTGCGGTTTAATTTGGGGGCTGGTACTCCCAAAGGAACAGAACATTTGTGGGGTTTCTGCAAGTCTTGCGAATTTGCTGAACTTTGTCGTGGTGGTTGCAGTTGGACAGCTCACGTTTTTTTTGATAAGAGAGGCAATAATCCTTATTGTCATCATCGCGCCCTCACTCAGGAAAAAGGCGGTATTCGAGAGCGAGTATATCTCCAGCGTCGTGCAGATGGGAATCCCTTTGATAACGGCGAGTTTGCTCTGATTGAAGAACCGATAAATGCCCCTTGGGCTGAAAACGATCCGCTTCACTTTACTGCTGACCACATTCAATGGCCAGAAAGCTGGGAAGAAGAACCAAATCTAGCATTATCTTTAGTTAGTTCTAGTAATTAAAAACTGCAAAATACCATTTCTATGAATAATATCTCTACTGATATCCCTTCAGAAAATACGACTGTTCCTGACTCTCAAGCAACCCTATTACCTCGCTCACCTTGGAATAGTCAGTTCGCTTATTTGAAAATTCTTTTTCGGGCGAAGAAAGCTTTAGACCGCATCGAAAAAGAAGCAGGCGTTTTGAGAATTGAAACCTAGTTAGATTATATCCATAAATTCCTTAAGTTTGATTACTTATTTTTGTAACCCAAGTTTCCCTTGGGTTATTTTTTAATCTGATGCTTTCTATTTACTATGATTAAAATTTTGGGGACATAAATGTTTTAATTTTGATAGCCTTTTAAAATATTTAATTCAAAAAACAATAGCAGATTTGAATACTCTACGAAAATAACATATATTGTTTAAGTATTTGCTATAAAACTCCAGTTTTATTAATGAAAACTTTTCAAGCAAAACCTTTGCTGTACAAAGATTTTAATTTCAGAATACTTTCAAAAATCCAGTTAGGTCAGATTCCTCTAGTCCATAACTGTATTATTTATGTCTCTTTTCTAGACAATAAAATATTGAAAAAACCGAATAAATCGTAGAGTATGTTAATTATTAGATTAAGCAATTAAAAGTCTAATTCAAGCAATGAAAGTGTACTAAAGGAAACCTAGAAAAATGGCAAAAATTCAAATCAATGATCTGACTGCGCCTTCGGAAAGCTATTTCACCCAGCTAACAGATACCGAAATGAATTCAACTAAAGGTGGTATAATTCTTGAAATACTTGCAATGGCAATTTTGGCAGCAGTTCTTTTGGAGTAATTGAAGAAAGCAGAAGGCAGGAGGCAGAGGGCAGAAGGTTCTTTTCACTTATAGGATTCAAACCCCTCCTGGAAAGAAGCCACCAAATTTTTAATTTGTGGGGGTCTTAAACCCAAGACCCGTTTGGTTACAGCAGAGAACAGAGGACAGTATTCCAACTGAGCCTCCTGCCCTCTGCCCTCTGCTTTTCTGGATAAACAATAAATTTTTATCATGAACAGCATCTTTACTGCATAATAGGACACCAGCCTTAATTACCTCCTTTGCTTCATAACTTAGACTCGCAGCAAACCCCCAACTATTGTGAGGAGTTTGCTGTGAGGCTCAAAGAAGTAACTCTAGAAGCCAAACTTTTAATTTTATGAGTGAAATATGCAATAAATGTAACTACATTTACACACAATACAAACGCGATCGCATATTCTCGAAAACTTGGTTGACTGATTCTAGTGACATCAACATTTTATTGCTGTCGTAATCAACTGTTACCGAAAAACAATGATTTTCTACTGGCATATAAATAATACATAGTTGACAAATTCAGAGCTTATGACATTTTTATTAAATTCTCATAATGTTTTCGATTATTTAATTGAACAAGGGTTATGTAATCAGTCCGAGCAATCACCCAGCAAGGTAAAACCACTTACAGCCAAAAATTTTAATTTATTACTGAGTTGGTCAGGCGATCGCAAACTTCTAGTTAAACAAGAACGACACAATCAGAAAGGGAAAGCGCTGGTGAATTTTTAAATGAGTGGCGAATTCAAGATTTTTTACAACGATTTTCTTTGACTTTAAGTACTGTATAATTCAGATGACTGTTGTTCGAGGCAGTAACGCTCCTCTTCTGCTTCCAGTTTCAAAAGTTCTTGATGACTTTCGCAATAGTGAATAGCTTCCTCGATCGCAGCAAGGGGGAGGTTCCAATTGTCTGCTGCCTCTTCTATTGACATCTGGTTAACAATCATATCCTACCAAACTGTTGAGGCAAGTAGTTTTCGCCCTTTGATGTTTTGTAGAGGCTGTGGAAAGTGATCGCGCAGTTTGCAGCACGTTTCACCTGAGTGAAACAGATTTTATACCAATTTAATATGAAGCTGCATAGAAAAGAGCTTCTAGGATAAAGTTAT
>NZ_JAVRCE010000116.1:0-10689 GCF_034530915.1 Nostoc sp. DedQUE09 | reverse complement strand
TAATTCTGAAGTTTAGCTAAATGAGAAAGCGCCCTCTGGTAACGGAGGGCGCTTTTTGTTTAAATGTATAAGAATTATTGCGAGTTCAGTGCATTTGCAAAATTTCATCCACTTGTACTAGCCGCCTTGGCGGGTGCTATAAAAGTAATCTTATTAATTCAATCAATATCAAACCGTTCTTTATAAGCTTTGATAGTAAATTCTAAAGTATCTAAGTTCGTGAGGATAAACCATCCATATCGATGGTGAAACTCCTAAATACTTACGTTTCCATTTACTTGCGATATTTTCTATTTCTTTGACATACTCACCGCACCTAAAGGTGCGGTGATTCTTGACAGTTCACAGTAACTAGCTAACCGTTGCTAGTCTGAGAGTCACTCCCTGCCCGTTTAAGGTCGTGCCGATGCCCCATGCCGAAATTCGCGCTCTCCCAGGACTACAATTTTATAATTTTTAAACAGTGGTAATGCGTGATCTAAGTATTGCTTGTTGCTCTGACAAGTTGCTTGAACCCACTTTTTTATCATTAAATAATGCTTATTGCGAATAAAGGCTCTTTGTTGTTTTATCATAAATTGCCACATTCTTTAGCATGTACGCATTTCAGGCTATTTTTCTTCTCACAAGCTGTGCAAGCGATATTTCCTTAGTGTAAACTATCAGACATATTTTACACTGCGAGATTCGCATGAAGATTGAAGCGACATATACCTCTGTAGGAAGTCTCTTTAAGTACAGATCGATTTTTTTATCTCTAAATATCAAAGAGCTTATGCAAGGAATTCTGAATCAGTAGAATTGAATCATAAAAACAAATTTTGCCAAAAATTAATAATTGTTTCAGATTTAAATTTATTAAATTTTAGTACATAATAAAAACTTTTATTACACAACCACTAATGCTATTTTCTGAAAATGAAAGCCAAAGGAGTTTTAATTTACTTTTCTCTAAAAATCCCAACCCGATGTGGGTATATAACCAAAATAATCTGCAATTTTTAGATGTAAATGAAGCTGCTGTTTCTCACTACGGCTACTCACGAGAAGAGTTCTTGCAAATGCGAATAACTGACATTCGCCCTTCAGAAAATGTACCTCTCTTGCTTGAATATTTACGACAAAAGCATTCTAGCTTAGACTTTACTGGGCGATGGCGACATCAGCGAAAAGACGGACAGATTATTGATGTTGAAATTTTCACACAGGCAATAGACTATGGCAGTTATCAGGCTCGCCTAGTTCATATAAGAGACATCACAGAACACAAACAAATAGAAAGAACTCTTCAACAAAGTGAAGCTAGATTTCGAGTTATTTCTGAAGCTATTCCTGTTCCATTCATTATTTCGCGTGTGTCTGATGGGTTAATTTTATACGCTAATACAGAGTTGCTTCACACATTTCAGTTTTCTCCAGAGTATTTAGTTAATCGCAAAAAAATTGTAGATTTATATCATAACTTTACAGATTTAGAAGCACTGTTAAAGGTTCTTAATCAGCAAGGTTTTATTCATAATTATGAACTGCAATTAAAAAAAGCAGATGGAACTCATTTTTGGGCGATCGCTTCTTTACAATATTTAGTTTTTAACAATGAGTCAGCCATTTTAACAGTATTTAATGATATTAATGACCGAAAAAATGCCGAAACTAAACTCCAAGAACAAAATGAGTTTTTGCGGATAATTTTTGAGAATATACCATTGATGATTGCCCTGGTCAATGCCAATGGTAAACTCCAGTGGGTGAACCAAGAATGGGAAAATATTCTTGGTTGGAAATTTCAAGATTTCCAAACTCGTGATGTCTTGGAAGCACTATACCCTAATCCTGAATATCGGCAGTATGTAATTAGTTATATGCAGTCTGCACAACGCATTTGGGGCGACTTTAAAACTCAGGTGCGCGATGGTCGTCTATTGGATACATCTTGGACTAATGTTTACCTTTCAAATGGTCAAATTATCGGTATTGGGCAAGATATCACAGAACGTAAGCAAACTGAACTAGCTCTAAAAGCTCAAGCCGAACGGGAGCAATTGATGCGAACTGTTGCTCAACGAATTCGTCAATCTTTGAATCTTCAGGATATTTTGAATGCAACAGTTCAAGAAGTGCGAGATTTACTTGGGGTTGATCGAGTAGTAGTTTATCAATTTAACTCAGAGATGATCGGCACAATTATGGCAGAATCAGTGGAACCTGGATGGACGGTTTCTTTAGGTGTGGAGATTCCTGATACGTGTTTTCAAACAGGTGCAGGATTGGAATATTATCAGGGACGCAAACGAGCGATCGCTAATATTTATGAAGCTGGACTCACTGATTGCCATATTCGTCTGTTAAAACAATTTGAGGTGAAAGCAAATTTAGTTGTGCCGATTTTACTAGAAGTAAGCTCTCAAAGCCCTGGCTCTCACATTTGGGGTTTACTGATTGCTCACCAATGCTCTGATTTTCGTGAGTGGGAAGAAAATCAATTAGATTTGCTCGATCAAGTGACAGTGCAATTAGCGATCGCAATTCAACAATCCAGCATATTAGCGCAAGCTCAAACGGAACTTGTTCAAAGACAAAAAGCGCAAATAAAGTTAAAAACAGCCTTAGCTGAAAAAGAAGTTCTTTTAAAAGAAGTTCATCATCGAGTTAAAAATAATTTGCAAATTGTCTCCAGTTTATTACAACTTCAGTCTCAAACACTCAAAGATCCAGAAATAATCAAAGTTCTTCGAGAAAGCCAAAATCGAATTGAGTCAATATCTTTAATTCACAAAAATTTATATACTTCCGCTAATATCGGGCAAATTGATGTCGCTGACTATATCAGTAATTTAGCAGCCAGCTTGCTAATTTCCTATCAAATATGCCCTGGTAAAATTGCTCTAGAAACTGATATAGCTTCAGTAAGCTTGAATGTCGATCAAGCTATTGCCTGTGGATTGGTGATTAACGAATTAATCTCCAATGCCCTCAAACACGCTTTTCCCAATCAACAAGTAGGCACAATCAGTATTGCTTTACACAATATTGGCAATAGTATTGAGATGACTATCCGAGATAATGGGATTGGTTTACCAGATAATTTAGATTGGAGAAATACTGATTCTTTGGGTCTGTCGTTAGTACATGACTTGGTTACAGAACAACTAGAAGGCGAAATTACTCTAGAACGCAATCATGGAACAGTATTCAAAATTAAATTTAAGCAGTTAACTTTGCATCAGTAAATATCAAATGGGTCAAGCTAGGATTTTAGTCGTTGAAGATGAAGTGATTGTGGCTAGAACTATTGCTAGTCAACTCAGTCAACTAGGATACACTGTTACGGGTACAGCTTCATCTGGAAAAGTTGCCATTGCCAAGGCATCGGAAACTCAACCAGAACTAGTATTAATGGATATTATTCTTAAAGGTGATATGGACGGTATTGCTACCGCCAGTCAGATTCGCGAGCAGTTAGATGTACCTATAATCTATTTAACCGCTTATGGCGACGATCATACTTTAGAAAGAGCCAAAATTACCCAGCCTTTTGGATACATAGTTAAACCATTTACTACAAAAGATTTAAAAATTGCGATCGAGATTGGTCTTTTAAAACATCGCTTAGAACGTGAACTGCGGGAAAATCGAGATCAGTTAGCAACCCTTTTAAACTCAATGAGTGATGCTGTAATCGCTACTAATGAGCAGGGAAAGATGACATTCATGAATCCCGCAGCTGAAGCGCTGACCGGCTGGCAGCAAAAAGATGCTTTAGGAAATGAGGCGACGAAGATTTTTCATATTGTCGATGAAGTTACAGAAGCTACATTAGAAAATCCTGTGACAAAAGTGCTGCGTGAGCAACAGGTTGTTTATTTAGGGGAATTCACATCTCTGATTACAAAAAACGGCAAAAGAGTTCCCATTGGCGATAGTGCTTCACCACTGAAGCGAGGAACTGACCAGATAAATGGTGTAGTAGTTGTTTTTTGGGATCTTAGTGAACGACGGCAAACAAAATTGCTAGAGCAAGCATTAGAAAAGGAGCAAGAACTTAACCGTCTCAAGTCTCTATTTATCTCTACCGTATCTCATGAGTTCCGTAATCCTCTAACTGTTGTTCAAACCGCAGTAGAACTCATGGAAATGCAGGGAGCAAATTTGACAGATACAAAAAGAGGCATATATTTAAAGCGAATTCAAGGTGCTGTCCAATCTATGGAACAACTCATGGAAGAAGTGCTGTTTATGGGTAGAGCAGAAGCAGAAAAACTCATATTCAACCCTGCTCCCTTTAACCTAGAGCAATTTTGTCGAGACTTAATCGAAGATTTTTCGATTGTTGAAAACAGCGTATGTGAAATTATTTTTACCTGTCATAGTGAGAATACATCCGCTGTAATGGATGAAGGACTCTTACATTACCTATTTGGAAATCTACTCTCAAACGCGGTTAAATATTCTCCTCAAGGTGGCAAGATTCAGTTTGATTTAATATGTGACCCAATTGAGAAAGTCGTAACTTTTTGTATTCAAGATCAAGGTATTGGTATTCCCGAACCAGACCAAGCTCGGCTTTTTGAATCATTCTACCGAGCTTCAAATGTCAAATCAATTCAGGGTACTGGATTGGGGTTAGTAATTGTTAAAAGGTGCGTTGATGCTCACAGGGGTCAAATCAGTGTGACAAGTGAAGTTGGAGTCGGTACTAAATTTACAGTAATTTTGCCCTTAAATTCCGAATTATGAGTTATAAATTCTTCTTCAACTCACATCCTGATTTTTGTTCCCAACTTGGGTTTGGTAGTGTCGCCATTTTTCCTGCTGACGCGCTCTTTTCTCCTCGGTGAGGCTATCAAAACAATAGGCACAGGAGATACCTTGCTCATACTTTGGAGACACTTTATCTTCTTCTGAAATCGGACGCCCACAACAGAGGCACAACTCATAACTTCCTTTCTCCAACCCATGACTAACGGCTACCCGTTCATCAAAAACAAAACATTCTCCTTCCCATAAACTTTCTTGTGCTGGAACTTCTTGCAAATACTTAAGTATGCCGCCCTTGAGATGATAGACTTCTGCAAAACCTTGTGCAAGCATGAAGGATGAAGCTTTTTCACAGCGAATGCCGCCTGTACAAAAGAGAGCAACCTTTTTGTGTTTAGTTGGGTCGAGATGGTGGCGCACATAATCAGGAAATTCGCGGAATGATTCAGTTTGGGGATTTTCTGCCCCTTGAAAAGTACCAATATTCACCTCATAATTATTGCGGGTGTCAATTACCGTTACTTCTGGATTGGCAATTAAATCATTCCATTCTTCAGGGTTGACATAGATACCAACTTGCTCACTTGGGTCAATTTCTGGCAACCCCAAAGTGACAATTTCTTGTTTCAACCGCACCTTCATCCGCTCAAAAGGTGGAGTTTCGGTATAGGACTCTTTGGATTCTAAGTCTGCTAAACGGGGGTCAGAACGCAGAAACCAGAGAACTGAGTCAATGGCTTGACGCGAACCGGCAATTGTACCGTTAATCCCTTCAAGTGCCAGCAAAATCGTCCCCTTTACACCTTGCGCTTGGCAGTAAGACAGCAGAGGATCTCGTTTCTCGGCAAAATCTGGCAGCTTAACAAATTTATACAGTGCTGCAACAACTTGAATATTTTCTGGCTTCATCCCTTTGGTGATAAAACAATATAAGTTACAATAACAACGCTAATCAAAGTTATCTACTATTTTAATATGGGGGTTTAGCTCAGTTGGTAGAGCGCCTGCTTTGCAAGCAGGATGTCAGCGGTTCGAGTCCGCTAACCTCCATTGGAAGGGGTTTTTGCTAACCTACGCACATTCAAATCAATTAAAACCCCTTTCATTATCAAAAAATGGGGTTATTTTCCTTGTTAGGCAAGGGGTTTAGGGAGAGGAGAGTATGGTATTGCATCCACTGCACCGATTCAAATTCCTACTTAGTTAAAGGAGGCAAACTCTGACTTGACAGTACTCAGATAATTTTGAGCGTTCAAAATTTGACTTATCTTTAGTTAGGGGGTTATTTGGAAAAGCGTCCATTGGGGTTAGTGGCAATTGTTCTCTACAAATCATTTGTCGCCTTGCTGCTTATGGTTACTTCGATCGCTTTATTATTGACATTAAAAAATTATCAAAATCTAGAGGCGTTTTCACAAAATTATGTTTTAGAAGGTAAATCGATGATTATTGATTTGCTTTTAAAGAAAGTTGTTAACTTAAATCCTAGAACTCTGGCATTTAGCGGTATCGGAACAGGAATCTATGCTATTGTTACTGCTATTGAAGCTTTTGGTTTATGGTACGAAAAGCGTTGGGCACATGTCTTGGTATTGGGACTTGTCGGTATCAGTATTCCCCCAGAGATTTATGAATTGATTCAGGGAATATCTCTGCTAAAAATATTGGTTTTTTTGTTAAATTTAGCAGTATTTGGCTATTTATTCCGAAATTTCCCTAAACATCCCAACTAATTTTTGATAAGAAGAAAGGCAAGAAGCAGGAGGCAGGAGTCAGAAGGAAGAAAGCTACTTGAAATGTTTGGCTACAAGAGGCTACGGGTTTACGCAAAACCAAGACCTCACGTTATACAATCGCTAGAAATACAATCTGGAGAGCAACTTGCCTAGATCGATTCAGTCTACTCAACCACCACTAAAATTTATTCCCCAAAAGTTGAATCCTTTGGTACTCCAGATTGTTCGGTGGTTACTGCCGATCGCACTACGGTTTCGCACTCGCCCCTGGCTACCGGCTGGGATTGTCAAGATTGAAGCCGAGAATGTTGAAGTATTAGCTGAACTCTATCAACAATTTCAGGCTGGAAAAATTCGCTTTTTGTTGGCATTTCGCCACCCAGAGGTAGAAGATCCCCTGTGTATGCTGTATTTGCTTTCTCGCATTGTGCCACAAGTTGCTCGTCAAAAAGGTATTACACTACAATCCTTGGTTCACAGCTATTTTCTTTATGACCGGGGTATGACAGTTTGGGCTGGAAAGTGGCTAGGTTGGTTGTTCTCTCTGCTGGGAGGTGTGCCGGTTCGTCGTGGTAGGCGACTAGATCGGCAAGCTATCCAAAATGCACGAGAGTTGTTTGCTAATGGCGAACTACCGATCGCAGTAGCGCCAGAAGGCGGTACTAATGGTCATAGTGGTATTGTTAGCCCCTTAGAACCTGGTGTTGCTCAAATGGCGTTCTGGTGTGTAGAGGACTTACAAAAAGCTAACCGTTCTGAGACTGTGATTGTTGTGCCGATCGCCATCCAATATCGCTACGTTGAGCCACCTTGGTCTAAACTGGATTGGCTGTTGAGTAAGTTAGAAGCTGATAGTGGCTTGAAAGTTTTGGAAATTGATTCGGGCAATAGCGAAGAAATTTACTATCAACGCCTCTGTAGGTTGGCTGAATATCTGATTACCGAGATGGAAGAGTTTTATCGTCGCTTCTATCATCAAGACATCCCAAAAACCGTCTCAACTGATGAATTGAAGAGTGCTAATCAGGTATTAATTGCCCGACTCCATCGCCTACTAGATAAGGCTTTACAAGTTACCGAGCAATATTTTGGAGTTCAAGCGCAGGGTAATTTTATTGACCGTTGTCGTCGCTTGGAAGAGGCTGGCTGGAGTTACATTTACCGAGATGATTTGCCAGATATCAATGCTTTATCACCCTTCAAACGCGGTTTGGCAGACTGGATTGCAGAAGAAGCCGACTTGCGAATGCGGCACATGCGGATAGTGGAAAGTTTTGTTGCAGTCACAGCTAATTATATTCAGGAGCAACCGACAGCGGAACGGTTTGCAGAAACAGCTTTGCTTGTATTCGATATGCTTTCTAGAATTCAGGATACAACACTTCCGGGGCGACCTCGCTTAGGTTTGCGACAGGCACAAATCACTGTGGGAGAGGCAATTTCAGTTACAGAACGCTTCACAAATTGTCAGGGCGATCGCCAAGCGTCTAAACAAGCTGTGAGCGATTTGACAAAAGATTTGCAAATCGCTTTAGAGAAGATGATTAGATAACGGAAATTCTCAGACTTTTTCGCTCGAATTTTGTCAAATGTTTGTTGCACCTTTAGGGACTCGCAAAAAATAAATTATCCCAAATTATTTATAGATTTGTAGGGGCGCAAAGTCTTCATAGGTGTCAACTTAACGCTAAACCCTTTGGTGACAACGTTTTGCCCTCACCCACAGCCCCCAATACGGTTCGGTTAAAGAGGAAAGGGGAAAGGGGAAAGGTTTTGAATACATCCTTTACCCTTTACCCCTTACCCTTTCCCCAGACCACAAGGAAAGTGAAAAATGCTTATCCGAACCGTATTGCCCCAGCCCCTCTCCCCAAGGGCTATCCATTACCCGGATCTTTCTTAACATTGTTGTAAGGCAGACTGTGAAGGAATGACAGAATTAAACAACAGCAGAATGATTGACTTTAGAGACAAAAGATGTAGAAAGATATAGTGCGATCGCATAGCGTGTCGGAGGCAATCGTTAACAACAAACGTCATCTGGAGAATCTCAGTGTCGTGTAATCGCCGCAACCCACGCCAAATGGTTTTCACTCCAGGTTCACCATCGCCTTTATGACCTAAAAAGCCACGCCTGTCGGGCAATCATCAGTACTGCTTGGTATAAAGATGATGGCGTCTCAGGTGGGATAAGATTTTGATTGATAGTGGCGCATAAAGATAAGCCTGCGCCGTGGGCGGGTTTCCCGACTGGAGGCGACTGGCGTTGCCATTCACTCTTTTCTAAAACAGTGTCACATGGCAACTCAGGATTAACTCTTGCTTCATAAGTCAGCCATTAATTTGTCAATGCGGACAAACAATTTGGCAATCGACCAAAGGTAACGAGCGCGGAGGGATTTGAACCCCCGACCCACAGAACCGGAATCTGTTGCTCTATCCACTGAGCCACGCGCCCTTATGCTTCCTTATTATAGCACGTTTGTGATAAAATTCGCAGTCTTAAAGATAATTAGCAGGGTCTACGGGTGTACCATTCCGACGAACTTCAAAGTGGAGATGGGGACCAGTTGAGAAACCTGTGGAACCGACAGCAGCGATCGCTTGTCCACGTTCAACTGCTTGTCCTTCAGAAACATATAACTCGCTGGTATGACCGTAAAGTGTAGTCATGCCATTACCGTGATCGATAATTAGCGCTCTGCCATAACCACCATACCACCCAGCAAAAATTACTGTTCCCGAATCGGCTGCCCGAATTTTACTGCCATAGCTGGCGGCAAAATCCAACCCGGCATGAAAGCGACGATAGCCAAGAATAGGGTGAACTCGCCAGCCAAAAGGACTACTAGTAGAAGCATCGCTAGGATATGCCATTACACCAGTTCCCCGAATGATCATACCTGTTCTGCTGTTGGTTTTTCCTTGAGCTTCTGCTACCTTTTGTTGAATCAAGACTTCCAGATTTTTCGATTCTCTTTCTAGCTGATTTTGCGCGGCTTCTAAGGCCAGGCGATCGCTATTCAGGCGTTGAATCAATTCTGATTGTGATTGCGCCTGGGTTTGATAATCGGCTTTTTGTGCCAAAAGTTGCTCGCGAATTAAGCCAATTTCGTTTTTTTGCTGTTCTACTTCCGTTTTTTGTTTGTCGATCGAGTTTGCTTGGGTGTTGAGTTTTGCCAAAATTTGTTGGTCTGCCTGAAACACTAACTTCAACTGATGACGACGGCTGAAAAAGTCGTTGATATTTTCACTTTCAAGCAAAACTGCCCATCCAGCAGAAGCAGGCGATCGCTGGAGATAACGCAATCGTGCTACTGTTGCGATTTGCCGCTCCTGATATGAACGTTCTGCCACATCTAAATCAGTTTCTAACTGTTGGAGGCGTTGGGTAGCAAGTTGTAATCGTGATTCGCTCTCTTGCAGATAGCTATCTGTAGTTTGCAGATTTTGCTTTAAACCAATGAGGTGTTTTTGGGCCTCTTGTTGAAGATTAGTTAAGCGATCGCGCTCTCCAACTACACCCTGACGCTGCTGGTTCATTTGTTGCTGCTGCTGTCGCAGAGTATCAATAGACCCTGTAGACGTTGCATCGGCTGGAATTAATCCCAAACAAACCCACAAAACGCAGCAAAATACAATAGATAAACAGCAATAAATCTGCTTTTTTTCTAGAAATCGCGCTCTCATAGTGCGAACCTAATCAAAACGATGCTTTCAAACACTATGAGGATTATTCCCAAAATCTGATTCACCCACTCCAACACTATGTATCAAATTGGTCTGCCACGTTGTAACACAAAGATTCTGTCTGTGTCAGCATTGAGCAGGTATGTGAGCGGGTGAAATGTATGAACGCACGTATAGCAATTCTCTTAATTACCTTGGTTGTTCCAGGTTTGGCTGTGGTGGGAGTATCGTTGTATTGGTTTAATCTCGATTATGCAGCACTGATCAAAGCTGAAAAGTATGTGGAAAACCTGGTGGAGGTTGGAAAAGTAAATGATAGACAGTTAGAGTATGCCTATCATCGCACCTACATTCATCGCATCAACGTATTTGCCGATGGCACCTGGGGATTACTGGGAGGTGTAATTACAGCACTAGGTATAAATGGATTAGTCGCTATTAAAAAATAGATGGGGAGCAGGGGAGCAGGGGAGCAGGGGAGCAGGGGAGCAGGGGAGCAGGGGAG
>NZ_JAVRCE010000115.1:0-11164 GCF_034530915.1 Nostoc sp. DedQUE09 | reverse complement strand
CGGAGTAATCCTTTTTGTGGTTTAATTCTTTTCAACTGTCTAATGTTTGCAGTAAACAGTGTCAGCGATAAACATTGTTTTCTGAGAACACATTTATTTTTAGCCTAAATATAGGCTAAAAAGACAGCATAATTAGGTTCAGGACTCATATCATGTCCGCTTGCTTATTAAACCCGAAGAACCCCACCCCGCCAAAGCTGTGCTTTGTCTCCCCTCCCCGCCTGCGGGGAGGGGTTGGGGGTGGGGTGCAATGACTGCGGGAATAGTAACTAATTATGCAGACATGATATCACGCATCATATAAATGTTGTCCTAAGCCAAGGCGATTAAACAATCGCCCGTTTTTTTGCTCATCTCTGCAAGCACAGCAGCAAAAAGAACACATGAGAACGAAAGTACTACTAGAATTAGAGAAAGTTAATCTGCGTTTGAAGTCTGCAAAAGCAAAGGTGACAATTAGAGAATCGAATGGAAGTCTGCAATTACGGGCGACGTTACCAATTAAGCCGGGAGACAAAGACAGTAATGGAACTGGGAGAAAGCAATACAATCTCAGTTTGAATATTCCCGCTAACTTGGATGGACTCAAGACGGCTGAGGAAGAAGCTTATGAGTTAGGGAAGTTAATCGCTCGTAAAACTTTTGAGTGGAATGATAAATATTTAGGTAATGAAGCAATTAAAAAAGATTTTAAAACTATAGGAAAATTACTTGAAAAATTTGAAGAAGAGTATTTTAAAAATCATAAACGCACAACCAAAAGCGAACATACTTTTTTTTATTACTTTTCCCGAACCAAGAGATTTACCAATCCTCAAGATTTGGCAACTGCGGAAAATCTGATCGGTTCAATTGAGCAAATTGATAAAGAATGGGCTAAATATAATGCAGCTAGAGCGATCGCAGCATTTTGTGTGACATTCAATATCGAAATTGATTTATCGAAATATTCCAAAATGCCTGAGAATAATTCCCGTAATATACCTACAGATGCAGAAATATCTGAGGGAATTATCAAGTTTGAAGATTATCAAAACAACAGAGGTAATCAAGTTAATCAAAATCTTCAAGATAGCTGGCAATTATGGCGCTGGACATATGGAATGTTAGCAGTTTTTGGTTTACGTCCACGGGAACTTTTTATTAATCCTGATATTGATTGGTGGTTGAGTGCAGAAAATACAGATTTGACATGGAAAGTTGATAAAGATTGTAAGACTGGTGAGAGACAAGCATTACCATTATATAAGCAATGGATTGATGACTTTGATTTAAGAAATCCGAAGTATTTGGAGATGTTAAGGGGTGCGATCGCAAAAAAAGATAACACAAATCATGCTGAGATAACGGCGTTAACACAGCGAGTTAGTTGGTGGTTCCGCAAGATAGGATTGGATTTTAAACCTTATGATTTACGTCACGCTTGGGCAATTCGGGCGCATATTTTGGGGATACCAATTAAAGCGGCGGCGGATAATTTGGGGCATAGTGTGCAGGTTCACACCCAAACTTATCAGCGTTGGTTCTCGTTAGATATGCGGAAGTTGGCGATTAATCAAGCTTTGAGTAAGAGGAATGAAGTTGAGTTGATTAAAGAGGAGAATGCTAAGTTGAGGATGGAGAATGACAAGTTGAGATTAGAGATTGAGAAGTTGAGGATGGAAATGGTTTATAAACAAAATTAAATTTACTGATAAATCATACCACTTTTAGATAATTTGCTATGATTTATAGGTGAAAAATCATCAATAATAGAAATACACATTAAAAAAGTATGACAATAGAAACTTTGAACCAAATACTTAAGCAGCTTGAGACACTTGAACTAAAAGAGCTTCAGCAGCTTAATCAGACAATTCAAAAGTATCTTTCTGATAAAGAAGAAACTGTTAAGCAAGCAGCATTTCATCAAGCCCTGATCGATTCTGGGTTAGTAAAACAGATCAAGCATCCTACTTACGAGCCAATAACTGAGCGACGACTAATTCATGCTGAGGGAAAGCCTGTTTCTGAAAGTATCATTGAGGAACGCCGTTAGATGGCAGTTTATTTTCTAGACAGTAGCGCATTAGTTAAGCGTTATATTAGCGAAACTGGATCAGTTTGGGTTTTAGGGCTATTTGATCCGGCTCTCAAGAATGAGGTATTTATTGCTGCAATAACTGCTGTAGAAATTATAGCGGCAATTACCAGGCGAACGCGCAGTGGAAGTATTAGCATTACAGATGCGACAACAACACGCAATCAGTTCAAAATTGATTTACAGAAAGACTATCAAATTGTTGAAATCACAGAAAATATCATTAATTCTGGAATGGTATTATCTGAAACTTATGGTTTAAGAGGTTATGATGCTATCCAACTAGCAGTAGGTCGTGTAGTCAACACCATTTCCATTGCTAATGGATTATCTCCTATTACCTTTGTGTCCGCAGATAATGAGTTGAATGCAGCAGTTGTAAGTGAGGGATTAATGATTGAAAACCCTAATAGTCACCCATAATGCAAACTCACCTGCGATCGCATCCCTTCTAACTCATACATTGTCACAAAGTACAACAGATTCAACCCAAACTCATTTACTCAAAAACAATGCCACCATAAATTTCCGCCATCGGCAGTTCAATACTAACTGAATCTAAAGAAATAGATACTTCTAAGCTGCTAAAATCACTGAGCAACCAACCTTCAGCTTGTTTACTGTAGCGTTCCACAAAAGGTTCATCCTGCTCGATTAATAAATATTCGCTAAAACTCGGAATTGATCGATACATCCGAAATTTACTTTGGCGATCATAATCTGCGGTGGAAGGAGATAGAACTTCAACAATCAGTGTGGGATTTAAGACTTCATCTAAGCGATCGCCATTTAGTTGCGGTTCGCTATCAAAAACCATTACATCTGGATATACTCCGCGTCGATGTTCGGGAATCCACAGCCGTAAATCGCTGTTAATTGGCTCGAATTGAGTATCACGGAACACAGAGGTAAAATAGGTCAAAATGTTTCCACCGATGCGGCCGTGTTTGAGCGTTCCTCCAGGTATGGGTACAATTTCTCCATCTCGATATTCGTTGCGTCCTTCGGCTTTTTCTTCGATCGCACGATATTCATCCAAGCTGTAGCGGCGCGAGATGGTAGAAATCATAGGTCGTGAGCGATCGCATTGGCTATAAGACAACAATATTATTTTGTCACAGATTTCCTTGTGAGGTGATATTATGCTGCAATGCGATGCCTCCTGCGGGCTACGCCAACGCTTACGCATCTATCAACTGTTTTCAACCATCCAAACTAAAAATCCGAGAATTTGTTCTACAGGCGGGAGAGGATAATCCATCAAGTCGATGGTGACAAGATTATCCTCCAGCTTCAGGAATCGCCATTGTGTACCACTGCTAATAGAACCATAAATTACAGCAACTGGACGATTTTTTGCGGCGTTGAATCTTTGTGCTGCAACCATTTCTGCAATACATTGTCCAAACCCTGTTCTTAAATCAGCTTTTTTTGCTTCCAAAATTACTATTGCAGGTGCTTCAATTTCTAGGACTTCCGGCGAACGACTCAAAAGGAAATCACACATTCCATTAAGTCCAACTGCCTCATCAACTGTAAAATCTTCTCCAGAGAACAAGCTAATTTGGCGATTTAATATCCGTCTAACTTCTAATAATACTGGATAAATAATTCCTTCGGAACGCGCTTTTTCACTAGATGAAGAAGCAAGGGGAAGACTTTCTTCAAGATATGCCGTCAGTGTTGCAGATGCTTCAATTGGTTCAGTAGCAGGAATAAATCTTCCACCTTCTTGTGTTTTTAACCCGAAAGCTTCTTTAACTTTGCTGATAGTTGTAAACTGACTATAAAGCATATTTCTTATAAATCATAATATTGTAACCGTTGGCATAGCCCACCAAAGACATCGTATAACAAAACTATTTTGTCACAAATTTGATTGTGAGGATTGCCCTTTTGGTGTATGACACAGAAAAACAGGAGATTGCAGAATGAATAAGCTAAATTTGTATCGTGAACTAATTCAGAAATTATTGACGGCGCGAGGAAAGTTACGTTCTGGGAGCGATCCGATAGAAAGTCAAACCATTTTTGATACTACAAAAGACCACTATCAGCTTGTGCATCTGGGATGGAAGGATAGCAGTACCCGAATTTACGGCTGTGTGCTGCATGTAGATATCAAAGATGGTAAAATTTGGGTGCAGCATGATGGAACGGAGGATGCCCTGGCAGATCAACTTGTGAGCGAGGGAGTACCTAAGCAAGATATTGTCATAGCATATCATGCACCTCATGTAAGGCAGTATACAGAGTTTGCTATAGGCTAAACCTATTGAAAAAGCCTGTTTGCGATCGCTACCCACAAACAGGCTTGACTTTTTTATACTTCTAATTAAGCTTGCTCCCAAAGACCACGAACATAATCAGGTAGCCAGCTAGCAATTTCCTGAATTCGCTCTTCGGAAAGTTCGTCTTTGGTGGCAGAAAATACTGCTTTAACCGCTTGCTCTCTGTCTACTGTTCCCGGCTTCCCACCTTCGTTAGCAACTCGGAACAGGAAGCGATCGGAATCGATTTTAAAGATACCAGGGCCTTGCCAAGGTGGACGAACCCGGCTCAAAAATCTCACAAGTGGATTGCTATCTCTCCAAAGATCAGACACTTCAAACTGGAGTGCTTTTTCATCTGTAGGTACAGCCTCTGTATGCAGTTCTGCTTCGACGCGATCGCTAGCTTCTGTGGTCATTAAGTCACGCATTACGCGAAACACAACTTCGGTAAAGTCTCTTGCATCATAGGGATCTGCAAATCCGGCTCTGACCTGGACTTTTTCTAGGAACGAGCGATGTTCGTCGGCGATCGCAGTTCGAGTATCTTCTATTTCTGTTGGGTCAACTTCTGGAATATTTGTTCTAAAACTTTGATCTGGCATTGTTTTTTCTTGTGGTTATTAATTTTGAGTCTTTATGCTTACTTTATGTAAGGTCGCACAAATCAAAAACCCTTGGAATCTTCCAGAAGTTTGAGATGGTATCTATTCAAAAGTTAGAAATTTCTTTGATCTGCTCATAGCTGTAAAGTCATGGTTGAGGCAATACGGTTCAGTTAAGGGGGAAAGGGAAAAGGGAAAAGGCTAAATTCAAACCTTTCCCCCTTACCCCTTACCCTTTTCCCAAACCAAAAGGGAGATGAAAATTGCTTATCCGAATCGTATTGATGGTTGAGGTGACGAGAGTAATACTTCTAATGTTTGTGCCCGTCTGTGTCGAAAACCAGTCAAAATAAATGAGTTGGTATAAAATCAGCCGAAACAAAGATGCTAGAAACAACAAACATCGAAATTAACACCTCCTATGTCAAAGTACCCAACGATGACTTAGAAATCGATGCTTACTTAGCTCAACCAGCACAAAACGGAACCTTTGGCGCAGTTATAGTCTTTCCAGAAATTTTTGGAATCAATAGTAATATTCGAGATATTACTGAATTAATAGCCAAACAAGGTTATGTAGCAATAGCCCCCGCGATGTATCAACGTATTGCTCCAGGTTTTGAGGCTGATTTTAGCGCTGAAGATGTTGGGTTTAGTCCAGAAGCATATCGGCTTGGGTTGGAATATTATCAACAAGTGAAGTATCAAGAGATATTTAGCGATATTCAAGCTGCGATCGCTTACCTAAAAACTTTACCCAATGTCAAAGATGATGCCATAGGTGTCATTGGTTTCTGTTTTGGCGGTCATGTTGCTTATATGGCTGCGACTTTACCTGATATCAAAGCAACAGCTTTGTTTTACGGTGGTGGAATTACCACTTCTAGTTATGGCGAAGAGACTCCAACTATTAATCGCACCTCGGAAATCAAAGGTACTATTTATGCATTTTATGGCACAAGAGATACATTAGTTTCACAGGAGGAAACCGAGCAAATTGAGGCAGAATTAAAGAAACATCAAATCAATCATCGTGTATTTCGATACGATGCGGGACATGGATTCTTTGCCGGATTTTTCAAAGACAAGTACCCATTTATGGAACAACACCCAAGTTACAATCCTGAAGCTGCTCCTGATGCTTGGCAACATGTTTTAGAACTGTTTAAAAATAACTTGTGATCTAGTTACAAGCTAATCAATCTTCCTTTAAAAATGTTCGTAATCGGGACTTTAGTCCTGATTTTGTTCGTATAGCGTCTCGTAGAGAGGACTTTAGTCCTCACTACAAAACAAAATTACAAGACTGTGATACTGTTGGCTTTAAGCTTTTGAGTTTTTAAGCAGGAATTGACAACCACATAAAAACGGGTTTGGGCTGTCTGTGCGATAGTCTGCAAGCACTTCAATGGGGAGCTTGCTGTTGTAAATTAATTCGTCATAATCCATCAATGCATCCCACTTGATCTTGCCAGTGGGGAAGCCTAGCTGTGAAGCACCATCAGCTATTAACTCTTGCCATTTCTGAATTTCTGGATCTTGTGATTTGCAGTAATCGAGAATGGCAATCAAGGCACCAGGCTTAGTAACTCGCAGGATCTCTGCAAGGGCGCGGACTGGATGGCTCACGACACAGAGGGTAAATCCCGATGCTGCTGCATCAAAACTATTATCAGGAAAATCAAGATTGCAGAGATCCGATACCTTGAAAGTGATGTCTGCGGATACGCGCTTTTTACGTGCTTCATCGATCATCTTCTCAGAAAGATCGACACCGACGACACGTACACCTTCAGGATAGGCTGAAAGATTAAGACCAGTTCCTACCGCAGCATCCAATACGGTTTGTCCTGGTTTTAGCTGCAAGGAAGCAATTAAGGGTTCGCGCTCGATGTGCCAGTAACGCTTCATAATTGCGTCATAATCAACTGATCCTTGATCGTAGGTTTCAATCACCTGATGTATTTGCATAAATTTTTTAACAAGCAGAACTACTGCTTTTAACTATCTGTTCAACTGTATAATCTGTTAGCACCGAAAAGTTGTATATTCTCTTACCAATAAAAAAACTTCATTGTATACTCTCTTACCAACAAAATAACTTTATAATAAACAGATTCTCCGATATCCTTTGACCGAACAATATCTATAGCAGCGAAGTGACAAGAAGAGTTGGTGTATTATCGAAAATCGCGATGCCTCCGGTGGTCACTGAGCTTTGTCGAAGTGCGGGCTACGCCTACGCACCAATGGCACTGTTGCGATCGTGTAGAGTGATTCACCCTAAACAGCAAATCATTGTTCAAGGTTCGGAAATTAGCTAAGGGATTGTTACTAACATCACCTTACAAGTCAATGAAGTACACCCTCTTAACTTGAAATCTGCTGTATAATTTAAAACTCTCTACATCTTCCTGTTCCCCAAACCTCAGCCATAATTCATAGTTCAACCATTCTCTATCCCCAGAGGAATCTGAATGATCAACTCGGTTCCTTTTCCAGGAGTTGAGAAACACTCTAGTTTACCGCCATGTTTTTCTGTGATGATTTGATAGCTGATAGACATACCCATTCCGGTTCCTTTGCCAATGGGTTTGGTGGTGAAAAAGGGATCGAATATTCGTTGCTGAAATTCTGGAGAAATACCAACTCCATTATCAGCGATCGCCACTTCCAACCACGTTGAATTAACTACCGATGTGCGAATCTTAATTTGGCTGGGATTTTCCTTAATTTCCTGATAGGTAAGCTTTGTATTATTTTCTTCTAAGGCATCAATCGCATTTACTAAAATATTCATAAATACCTGATTGAGTTGTCCGGCATAGCATTCTACTAGAGGTACAGTGCCATAGTCTTTAATCACCTCAATTTCAGGTTGTTCTGGTTTAGCTTTGAGGCGGTGCTGCAAAATCATCAAAGTACTGTCGATGCCTTCATGAATATCGACGCGTTTAAATTCCGCTTCATCGATGCGAGAGAAATTCCGCAGCGACAGTACAATTTGACGGATGCGATCGGTGCCTACTCTCATCGAAGACAACATTTTTGGCAAGTCTTCCTGCAAAAACTCCAGATCGATGTCTTCAGCAATGGTTTGAATTTCAGCAGCAGGATAGGGATTATATTGCTGATACAACTGCATAAGTGCTAATAAATCCTGGATATATTCCTGCACATGGGCGAGGTTGCCATGAATAAAGTTGACTGGATTATTAATTTCGTGTGCGACTCCAGCCACTAGTTGTCCCAGACTAGACATTTTTTCACTTTGAACAACTTGAGATTGAGTGCGCTGCAATTCCCCTAATGTCTTTTTGAGTTCAGTGGTGCGTTCATCTACCCGTTCTTCTAATTCTTCTTTGCTTTTCTCTAAAGCAGTGAACGATTCGTGCAATTGCCCTGCCATATGGTTGAAAGAGTTGGACAGGGTATTAAGTTCTCGAATACTGCTAGTTTCTACTTTCTGATCTAAATTGCCGGATGCCATTGCCTCACTTGCCCAATTCAGACGTAGAATCGGGCGGACAATCCAATGAGAGGTGAACACGCCCATCATCGAAGCAACAACCAATGCGCCAAAACAAAGTGCGATCGTGGTATGCGTGTTGGCGTTAATTTGCGCCATAAATGCGTTTTCTGGCACACTCACTACCACTAGCCAATCTAAGCCATACTTGTCACGCCAAGGTAGAACATCGATAAAATAGCGTTTTCCTTGCACTTCAAGCTGAAAATCTGTGTCTTTAGTGATGGAAGCAAATCCGTTGAAAGTTTGGAGGTGTTTGGCAATGTTCTGGATTATTGGGTCAGAACTTTCCATTGCTCGCAATCTCTTAGCTTTTTGATTAATGGAGGTAAAGGGCTTTTCTGTGCCGGAAGTGGCAATTAATGTGCTATCCCGTTCTAAAAGAAATACCCGCCCAGACTTACTAATATCCAAACTGCGTAAAAAATCGCTGAGTTTCAGTAAATGGATATCCGTAGCAATCATTCCTAGTAAGCGATTTTGTGAATCATAGATTGGACGACTGGCAGAGGCGGCAATGTAAGGACCGCTAGGAAAGTTTTCAACCAGAATCTTTGTCCAAATAGGTTTACCAGCAGCTATGGGTTGGGTATACCAAAGTTGTTTAGAATTTTCCCAATCCCACCGAGTATTTACCTGAGTTCGATTGCCTTGATCGTCAGTAGCATAAGTGTAGACATTGTTAGGGGGCTTGGCAGTCCAATCATCAATGGTGATAGTTTTGCCATCATAACGAGCAGCACCTACTCCTTCACCCGTCGTTAGTCCGATACCAATATAAGTCAGGTCATAGGCCTGCATCTGATCCCAGAAATACTTGCCAAGGGTTTTGCGCTCGCCTACATCCAATATTCCCCTGCGGATAGCATCTGCATTGATCTGATTAAGGGTTTGCGGAACGGAAAGATGAGACTTCAAATGTTCATCCACTACCTCGCTGGTGCGGTGTATCAACTGCTTTGCCAGGTTGTTAACTGCTTTTTGTCCATTTTTAAAGGACAAATAACCTACTAAACTGACTGCTGCAAAAATTTGGATGAGGAAGGGAACAATAAGAACAATCTGTAATGGGTACGCCTTAGCTTGGCCGAGATAGGGAGTCTTCATTGCTGGAAGCTAAAAGTTGTGCTGATTTGATTTGCTTCTATAGTTCCCAAGATGTTCGCATACTCACCTTTGTTTAAATTTTTTTGTCAAGTCTAAGGCGGCTTTAGGGTGAAATGGTACTTTCTTAAGCAAAAATTGCTGCCCAGATCCCCAACTTCTACCTTCCAAGTGTCGGTAAGAATTCAAGGATCTAAATCCAGCCATTTAGTAAGTGACATAGGGTGCGTTGTGGGGGTTTCTTCTCCTGTATTCGCCTTGTTTCGCCACAGGGAAATCAGGCATTGCCCTTCTAACTGGCTGACTGCCAATTGTCGCAGCTGGCGCGACACAAAAAAATCAGAGTTTGAGATGTTCTAGATATTAGCAATAGTATCAGCACAAAATTTAGTTTTTTAATGTAGTTCCATCAGTTCAACTTTTAAATTTGGAGTAATTTATGCAGCAATTTCAAGTTACATCAGATAGTTTGAATATCCGTTCAGCACCGATTGTTAATGAAGCTAATCAAATAGCAGTTCTTCCCAAAGGATGTATTGTATCTAAAATAATTCAAAATTCTGATAATGATAAGTGGTGGAAGGTTGCAACTATTCTTGAAGGAAAAACTTTAGAAGGTTTTGTCGCTCAAAAATTCCTGAGTCCAGTCACAAAATTTTCTATTAAGACTGTGCTTAAAATTGGTGAAATTCCCATTCTCCGGGCAAATGGAGAATCTGCATTTTTCTATGAAGCAGGTATGAGCATTAATGCTGATGGTGCGCCTAATGCTTATCACCCCGCAGATAAAGGGATTGATTTTTTGGCAAATGCTGGTAGTCCAGGTAACTGGTGGGCACTAGCTGTAGATAAAAACGGCAATCCATTTATTCAAGGCAGTACCGATCCATTTCCTGGATACTATATTTCTACGACAGCATTATTCGACTCTGAATTTGTTAACCAAGATCCACGTCGCTATGTTGATTCAGCAAAGATTCCGTATATTGTTCTTCCAGGAAATGGTGATTTTAGAAAAGCTACAGGCGTTAAATTAGGAGATTTTGCAGTTGTTTACAACACTAACAATGAAAAACTTGCTTTTGCAATTTATGCTGATGTTGGGCCTAAAAACCAGATTGGAGAGGGTTCAATAGCTTTATCTCAAGCTCTGGGAAACGATCCATTAGTACGCTCAAGAGTCAGACAAGGAATTCCCAAGGACATCGTTTATATTGTTTTTCCCGGCTCTGGGAATGGAAAGGCAAGAACAATTTCAGAAATAGAAGCTGAAACTAAACGGTTCTTTGAAATATGGGGTGGTGTAGAACGGATAAAGTCTCTATAAAATTAGACCTTTTGCAAAAAGCACTTTTGCACTCTTGGGGAAAAGGGTAAAGGTTAAAGGGAAAGGGGACAATACAGAACCTTTCCCCTTTCCCCCTTTCCCTTTTCCCGACAAATGCCAAGAAGTCTAGTGTACCTGATGGAAAATCTGAGGTGCGATCGCATCTAATAGTTCAGTTACAGCTAATATAGCAAAGTGCTGAGTGCTGAGTGCTGAGTGCTGAGTAAAAACCCAGTCGTTTCAAGCCTT